>JBKGUS010000043.1:0-6184 GCA_046462295.1 Thermoleophilaceae bacterium
TGCTGACCCGCTCGGCGCGCCAGACGCGCGGCCGGGGCTGGAACGAGTTCACCGGCCGGGGCCTCGTGGACGGCCGCGCCGCGACCAGGCTGGCCCGCACCTACGACGTGACCGCGCCCCGCTCCAGGGCCTCGGCGAACCGCGTCGGCTCGAGCGTGCTCGTGCGCGTGCGGCGCGCCAGGGACCGCACGGAGCGGGGCCGGGAGCGTGCCGGCCGGGTCACCTACAACCTCGTCGTCTCGCGCGACGGCGGCCGGGACTTCGACCCGGTCGTGACGGGCCGGCGCCGGCCCGTCAGCCCCGCGGTCGCGCTCCGGGGCAACCGCCGCAACTTCATCGTGGCCACGGCCTGCGACGCCAACGGCAACTGCGGCGTCAGCCGGCTCGGCAGCTACGAGCCCTGAGCGCCGTCAGTGCGCGTGGCCGTGCTCGGCCGCGGCCAGCCGCTCGGGCGGCTCGCGCAGCGCCAGCAGGGCGGCCAGCGCCGTGGTCGCCGGCACCGCGGCGATCAGCCCGATCGAGCCGACCAGCGTGGCCACGACCTCCTTGGCCACGACCTCGAGATTGGCAGCGTCACCGAGCCCGATGTCGGCCGAGCTGAAGATGAGCAGCACCGGGAGCGACGCGCCCACGTAGGCGAGCACGAGCGTGTTGACGGTGGCGCTGACGTGGTCGCGCCCCACCCGCAGCGCGCGCCCGAACAACTCGCCGAAGCCGAGCTCCGGGGCGGCGCCGCGCAGCGCGAGCACGGTCGAGGCCTGGCTCACGGTCACGTCGTCAAGCACGCCGAGCGCGCCGATCACCATGCCCGCCAGGAGGAGTCCCTCGAGCGACAGGTCGGCGCCGCTCACCTGGAGGAAGGTCGCCTCCTCGCTCGAGAAGCCGGTGAGGTGGGCGGCCTCCGTGAACACGGAGGCGAGCAGGGCGATGAGGAGCAGGCTCGCCGCCGTGCCGAGCACCGCGGCGAGGCTCTTCGCGCCGCGGCCGTGCGCGAGCGGGATCGTCACGAGCGCCACCGCCAGCGCGCCGACCACCGCCACCGCCAGGGGTGGCTCGCCGTCGAGGATGGCGGGCACGACGAATACGAGCACCACGGCCAGGCTGATGCCGAGCCCCAGCAGGGACAGCGCGCCGCGCAGGCGGGCGAAGACGAGCACCACGAGCACGAACACGAAAGCCAGCACGAGCATCGGCGTGCCGCGCTCGAAGTCGACGAGCGAGTAGCCCGTGCCGGCCACGGGCGGTGCTCCCGGAGGCGGCTCGGGGGCCTCGGCGACCTTGATCCTGTCGCCCGGATCGACGTCGGGGTCGAGCCCGGTGGCGCCGAGCTGGATCTCGATGCGCCGGCCTGCGTCCGGGCCGCTTTCGAGACGGGCCGTGACGGTCTGGCAGCGCTGCTCGGCGAAGCCCGGGCAGGTCGCCTCCTGCACGCCGATCACCTCGGCGCGCTCCGTGTCGACCGTGAGACCGCCGCCGATCTGCGCCTCGGGATCGCCCGGCCACAGGATCGCGAGGCCGGCCACGGTGGCCAGCGCCAGCAGCGCGGCGATCGCCGTGAGGAGGCGGCTCACGCCGCGCCCCGCACTACAGGTAGCCCATCGGGTCGACCGGCGAGCCGCCCGTGCGTGTCTCGAAATGCAGGTGGTCGCCGAAGCAGTGCCCGGTGCAGCCTACGTACCCGATCACCTGGCCCTGGCCGACCGAGGCGCCGTTCGAGGTGGCAAAGCTCGACTGGTGCGCGTAGCAGGTGGACAGACTGCCGCCGTGCTGGATGCAGGTGTAGTTCCCGTAGCCGCCGACCCAGCCCATCAGCACGACGCGCCCGGCGGCGGCCGCGCGGATCGGCGTGCCGCTGCCCACGGCGATGTCGACCCCGGCGTGCAGGCGGCCCCAGCGCATGCCGAAGGGCGAGACGACCGGTCCGTTCACTGGCCAGACGAGCCCCCCGCTGCCCTGCCTCACGGGGCTGGCGCCGGTGCTCTGGGCCGCGAGCGCGGCCTGTACGCGCGCCTGCTCGGCCTCGAGCGCCCGCAGGTCGCCCTCGAGCGCTACGCGGCTGTCACGCACCGTGGCGAGCGCGCCGCGCTTGTCGGCGCGCGCGGCGGCGAGCTCGTCGCGTGAGGAGACGAGCTGGCTCTGGGCGGCGGCGATCTGGTCGCGCTCGGCCAGTATCCGCTCGGCCGCGAGCTGCTCCTGCTCCTCGAGCTCGGCGAGCTGGACGGCCTGCTCGCGGGCCTGGTCGCGCAGGTTGCGCACCCGGTCGGTGATGGTGCGGTCCTGCTCGGAGATGCGCTCGAGGAACTCGGCTCGTTCGAGCAGGTCGCCGAACCCGTCCGACTCGAGGACCACGGTCAGCGCATCCGGGCTGTCCGCCTTGTAGATCTCGACGAGCCGGGCGGCCAGCACCCGGCGCGCGGTCTCGAGCTCGCGGCGCAGCCGCTCGAGCCGGTCGCGCGCCTCCTCGAGCCTGTCCCGCACCTCCTCGAGCTCGGCCTGCTGGCGCTCGAGGCTCGCCTGGGCGCGCTCGAGGCGGCGCTCCGTGGCGGCGATCTCACCCTGGAGTGCCTCGATGCGGTTGCTGAACTGCTGGATGGTGGTGGTGAGGACCCCCTCCCTGTGCTTCTTGGCGGCGATCTCCTCGCGCTTCTTCTCGATGCGTTGGGAGAGCGGCGCCGACAGGCCGGGCAGCGGAAGGACGAGGTAGGCCGCAAGGGCCAGCGTTATTGGCAACCAGAAGGTCTTCCTCATGGGCTCGGCGCAGTACGGTTCCCCCGGTTTCCTTGCGTTATGCAGGGAAATTCAGCGCACGAAGGCGGGGACTCTAGCAGGGGTCGTCGCGCCGAAGTCTCGATTTCGGCCTGGTGCAAGCGAGCCTGCAGCGGCTCACTAGAATCCCTCCCATGGCGGCACAGCAGAGAGCGATCTTCCCCCGCGACACCGGCCTTCAGATCCGGATGCTAGTCACCCTGTTCCTGCTCGGGCTGCTCTATGTCGCCCTCGTGGGCGCGCTGCTCGCTGCGGGCACCGGCCTAATCCTGATGGTCGTGATCATCGGCGCGCTCAGCTTCGCCCAGCTGTTCTTCTCGGACAAGCTGGCGCTGGCGGCGATGGGCGCCAGGGAGGTCTCCCCGGAGCAGGCCCCCGGCCTCCACGGGATGATCGAGCGGCTCTGCATCCAGGCCGACCTGCCGAAGCCGAAGATCGCCGTCGCAGACATGCACGTCCCGAACGCGTTTGCGCTCGGGCGCTCGCAGAAGAGCGCCACCGTCTGCTGCACCACGGGGATCATGCAGGTGCTGTCGCCGAGCGAGCTCGAGGGCGTGATGGCGCACGAGCTGTCGCACGTGAAGCACCGCGACGTGCTGATCATGACCATCGCAAGCTTCTTCGCCTCGATCGCCGCGCTGATCCTGCAGTTCGGCTTCTTCTTCGGCGGCGGGGACGACGAGAACCCGAGCATCCTGGTGGTGCTGCTGGTCTCGTTCGTGGTCTACATCGTGTCGTTCTTCCTGATGCTCGCGCTGTCGCGATACCGCGAGTTCGCGGCCGACCGCGGCGCGGCGATCATCACCGGGCGGCCGAGCGCGCTCTCGTCGGCGCTCGTGAAGATCTCGGGGGCCATGCAGACCGTGCCCACGGCCGACCTGCGCCAGGCCGAGCGCCTGAACGCGTTCTTCATCGTCCCGACGAGCGTGAAGAGCACGGTGCAGAGCCTCTTCTCGACGCACCCGCCGATGGAGAAGCGGATCGAGCGGCTGCAGGCACTCGAGTCCTCGCTGCAGCGGGGCATCGCCGCCTAGCCGCGTGGGCTTCCTGGACGCGCTGCTCGGAGGGCGCGGCAAGAAGGTCAAGGGAGCGGCGCCCGACCGGCTGTTCGCGATGACGACCGCGAACGTGACGCTCGAGACCGGGCTGGGGCTGAAGCACCGCGAGACCGCCGGAATCGTCTTTCAGCCGCTCGGCACCGCGGACTTCGAGTCGATCATGTCGGAGACCGAGGAGCTGCTGCGAGGCACGACCGAGGAGACCGGTACGAAGCTGCGCTCGCACGAGGACGAGTACGGCTACCGCTGGCTGATCCTCACGGACCCCGACTTCGACGACCAGGTGGTCTCGCTCAACACGATCTCGTCGCAGCTCCAGGGCGAGGGCTACGGCGACCGCCTGCTGTGCGCGGTGTTCGCCTTCGAGGAGAAGGGCCGCCCGATCTACTTCATCTACAACTTCAAGCGCGGCACGTACTACCCGTTCGTGCCGGCGAAGGGCGACAAGGCGCGCGACAACGAGCGCGAGCTGCGCCTGAAGTCCCAAGTGGGCAACGAGCTGCCGTGGGAGGAGGACATGTCGCGCTGGTTCCCGCTCTGGGAGATCCCGCTGTAAGGGCTTCCGCTCTACGAGCGGGTTCGCGCCGGTTCGTGTCGGCCGGAAGGTACGAGAGAGGTACGAGCTTGCACGGGCGGCCCTGATGACCTCCTCCGCTGGTTCCCTTGTGGCGGGATCGAACTCGTCGAACAGGTGCCCGTAGTCGCGCGGGCATGTCTGCGGCGAGTGGCCCGCCTGCCGTGCCACCTCGAGGATCGACTGGCCTTCGTGGATCAGGAGCGAAACGAACGAGTGCCGCAGGTCGTATGCGCGCGCGTTCGGCAGCCCCACCGCGAGCTTGGCGGCTCTGAACGTGCCCTGGGTCCATCGGTTCCACTGGCCCTCGGTGAGGGTGCCGTTCGGCGATTCGCCAGGGAACACGATGCCTTCCGGATCGGGACGGCCCTGCGCGAGCCGCCACTCGGCTAGGTCCTGGGCGAGCGGTGAGAGCAGCCGCACGGTCCGCTCGGAGCCGGTCTTGGTCCCTTTCAACCGGCCCATCGAGCTGGCGCCGCTCACAGCGATGGTGCGCTCTCCGACTCGGTCCCATGCCAGCGCGAGGGCTTCTCCAGGTCGTAGCCCCGAGTAGGCGAGCACGGACACGAGCGTTGCGCAGCGCAGTCGGCCGTCGGCGAGCAGGTGGTGCCGAAGCTGCTCGACCCCGGCCGGGGCGATGGGACGGATCACGATCCGCCTGCGGGCCTTCGGCTTGTGTGCCACGTGCATCGGGTTCTGGGCGATGCGCTCCCATTCCACGGCGCGCTGGAGGAGGCCCTGCAGCATCCCGGCGACCTTCTTTACGCTGGCGGGCGAGAGGCCGTCGCGCTGGAGCTGTGCGAGGTAGCGGTCAAGGACGGCGGGACGCAGCTGGCGCAATTCGACGCCACCGATGTTCGGCAGGACGTGACGGTCCCACAGCGACTCGTACGTGCGCAGCGTCTTCGGCTCGAGGTTCGGAACGGCGTATTCGACGAGCCACTCCTGGCCGAACTCGGCCAGCGATATCCGGCCGGCGTCCATGATCCCGAGCTCCCCCAACCGCCGCAGTCGACGAATCTCGGCGTCGAACGCCTCGGCGTCGCGCTTGCGGCCGAGTGTCTTGGAGCGATTCCGACCGTGTTCGTCGCGCCAGCGGACACGCCATACCTTCGTGCCGTCGCTCCGAGCGACCTGCTCGACGCTCATGCCTCGCCCTTTTCGATCGTTCGGAGCACCGACCGGAAGCTACCCGCCGCCGGTCTGCGGCGGGAGATGCCCTGTCGCGATCTTGAAGTTGCGCTCGAGACCGGATCTGCGGTCATCCAGCGGCTGAACTCCTCCTCCGGGACTCGCAGCCGCGCACGGACTCGGAAGGCGAGCAACTCGCCGCTCTCAATGGCTCGGTAGATGGCCTTGCGTGACAGCATCGCGCGTCGTGCGCACTCGTCGGCAGAGAGGAAGGTCGCGGGCGCCGGCGGGCGGTCGTCCTCCGGCGCAAGCTGAGGCTCGGAAGTCACGCCCCCAGTGGAGAGGCCACCGCGTGCATGGTCAGGTGATCGACGCGCTTCGTCAGTCATAGGCTGCTGCTTAAGAGAGGCCCGCAGGTCGCGAAACGGACCCCCTGCTCGGCACCCATGGCGAGCAAGCGTGGCGCCGGAGCGAGCGTGCGGCCGCCCGTGAGCCGGGAGGGCCCCTCTGGCGCCCGGGGGCGACGAGCGGTGAGGTTCCGAGCTCGAGCGGCGGCACTGACACGACACCCGGCAGCAGCGGACAGCAGTGCGATCACCACCCACACCGAGAGCCAGACACGAGCACCGCTCGAGCTCAACCGATGCCCCCGACC
>JBKGUS010000044.1:0-4009 GCA_046462295.1 Thermoleophilaceae bacterium
GGAGCAGCTCGACCTGCGCGCGTGGGCGCGCGACGCGCTGGCGCTCGCGCTGCCGGCTCAGATCGTCTGCAGCGAGGACTGCCTCGGGCTCTGCTCCGTCTGCGGCGAGAACCTCAACCGGGCGGGGGCGGAGCACGGGCACGAGCCGGAGCCCGACCCGCGCTGGGCCGCCCTGCGCGAGCTCAAGCTGGAATGAGCGGAGTCCGCCCGCAGCCGGCCTAGCCGGCCGCTTGCGGCACGGCCGCGGCCGCCTCGGCGGGCGCCCCGAGCGGCGTCCTCCCGCGGATCAGGTCCGACGCCCGCTCGGCCAGAGCGATCGTCGGCGCGTTGGTGTTCCCGCGCGGGACCGTCGGCATCACCGAGGCGTCCACCACCCGGAGGCCCTCGATCCCGAGCACGCGCAGCTCGCGGTCGACCACCGCGTCGATCGCACAGGTGCCAACCGGGTGGTAGAGCGTCTGCATGTGGGCGCGGGACTTCTCGATGATGTCCTCGTCGGAGAGCGACTCCGGCCCCATCAGCACCTCCGGTGAGTAGCCGGCCAGCGGCTCGGTGGCGCAGATCTTCATCGCCATCCGCACCCCGGCGACCAGCGACGCCACGTCCTCCGGGTGCTCCAGGTAGTTGTGGACGATGAGCGGCTTGGCGGTCGGGTCGGGCGAGCCGAGCGCCACGTAGCCGCGGCTCTTCGGCTTGAGCACGCAGGCGCCCACCGAGAACCCGTGGCCGTCGCCCGGCACGAGGCCCTCGGACTGGAAGCGGGCCGGCGTGAAGTGGAACTGCACGTCCGGCGCCGGCAGGTCGTCGCGCGTGCGGGCGAAGCCGCCGGCCTCGGCGACGTTCGAGGTGAGCGGCCCGCGCCCCTCGGACTCGAACAGCGCGAGGTTCTCCTCGTTCAGCGCGCCGAAAAGCGAGACCTCGTCCGCGATGCCATAGACGGCGCCGGCGTTCGGGTGGTCGTGGAGGTTCAGGCCGACGGCGGGCAGCTCCGACACCACCTCGATCTGGAGCTGCTCGAGCTCCGCTGGCCGTCCGAGGCCGGACAGCATGAGCAGCTGGGGCGAGTTGTAGGCGCCGCAGGAGACGATCACCTCGCGCTCGGCGCGGAACTCGAGCGGCTCACTGAGCCGGGCGGCCAGCACGCCGACGGCGCGCTCGCCATCGAAGATCAGCGAGAGCGCGTGCACGTGCGTCTCGACGGTGAGGTTCGGGCGGTCCATGACCGGGTGCAGGTAGGCCACCGCCGCGCTCGCCCGGGCGCCGCCGCGCTGGGTGAGCTGGTACAGCCCTACGCCGTCCTGCGACGGCCCGTTGAAGTCATCGTTGGCGGGGTGGCCGCAGGCGAGCGCCGCGTCCACGAAGTCCCGCGCCAGCGGGTTGAGGGAGCGCCCGTCGGAGACGGGCATCGGCCCGCCGGCGCCGTGCAGCTCGCTCTCGCCGCGCTCGTTGTCCTCGGCCCGCTTGAAGTAGGGCAGCATCTCCGCCCAGGTCCAGCCCGGGCCCCACTCGTCGTAGTCGAGCGGGTTGCCGCGGATGTAGATCATCGCGTTGATCGACGAAGATCCTCCGAGGACCTTGCCTCGGGGAAGGTAGATGCGGCGGTCGTTCGCGAACGGCTCGTAGACGGTGGAGTGGTCCCAGTCCTGGGCCGTCCGGTAGAGCGCCGAGAAGGCGGCGGGCAGGTGAACGAGGTCGTTCGAGTCGGGCCCGCCGGCCTCCAGCAGCAGCACGCTCACGTCCGGGTCCTCGCTGAGACGGTTGGCCAGGACGCAGCCGGCCGAGCCGGCGCCGACGATCACGTAGTCGTACATGGAGCGACACTATCGGCGGCCGCCCGCTCCCGCCAAGCTATCCTTGATCGCCCTCATGGCCGTCCCCAAGCAGAGACAGTCGCATTCGCGGACGCACAAGCGCCGCTCCCAGCACAAGGTCACCACGCCCGGCCTGCGCTACTGCCCGCGCTGCCACGAGCCGCGCCTGCCGCACCGGGTCTGCCCGAGCTGCGGCACCTACGCGGGCCGCGAGGTGGTCGTGCGGCAGCCGGACCTCGAAGACGACGAGTAGCTCGTGATCGCGGTAGACGCGAACGGCGCCGACCAGGGGCCGGGCGCCGTCGCCGAGGGCGTGCGCCGCTCCGGCATCCCGGTGCGGCTGTTCGGACCGCGCGCGGAGCTGAGCGAGGCGGGGCCGCACGCCGTGGTGGTCGACGCGCCGGAGCGGATCAGGGGCGGCGACGAGCCCGTCGCGGCGGTGCGGTCGCGCCGCAACGCTTCGATCGTCCGGGCCGCCCAGGCGGTGGCCGACGGGGAGGCGGATGCGCTGGTCAGCGCCGGCTCGACCGGCCCGACGCTGGCCGCGGGCACGCTTACGATAAAGCGCATCCGCGGAGTGTTCAGGCCGGCGCTCGCTGTCCTGCTGCCGCTCCCGCACGGCGACGTGCTGCTGCTGGACGCCGGCGCCAGCGTGGAGGTGCGCCCGGAGCACCTCGTCCAGTTCGCCTACATGGGCGCGGGCTTCATGACGGCCGTCCACGGGGTCGAGCGGCCCCGTGTGGGCCTCCTCAGCGTGGGGGAGGAGTCCGGGAAGGGCACTCCCGACGTGCTGGCCGCGTACGACCGGCTGGCGGGCGGCGGGCTCCACTTCGTGGGCAACGTCGAGGGCTTCGACCTGCCGACCTCGAACGCCGACGTGATCGTGACCGACGGCTTCACCGGCAACGTCGCCCTCAAGGTGCTGGAGGCGACCGCCAAGACGCTCACAGGGGCGGTTCGCGACGCCATCCGCTCCGGGCCGGTCTCGACGTTGGGCGGCGTGCTGGTGCGCGGAAAGCTTGCCGGGCTGCGCGACCAGCTCGACCCCGAGCGGGCCGGCGGGGCGATCCTGCTGGGACTCCGGAAGCCCGTCGTGGTGGCCCACGGGAGTTTCGGGCCGCGGGGGATCGAGAGCGCCGTGCGGCTCGCGCGGAGGGCGGTGGACGAGGACATGGTGGGACGCACTACGGCCGCGCTCGAGGCCGCAGGTGCGCTGCGGTCCGCACCCACTGCTACGGTCGCCCAGCCGTGACCCGCGAAGAGGTCCTACAACGCATTCGCGATCACCTCGCCACCGAGCTGGAGGTGGAGCCCGCGCGCATCGGGGAGGACGCACGCTTCAAGGAGGACCTCGAGGCGGACTCGCTGGACCTCGTCGAGCTCGTCGTGGAGCTCGAGGACAGCTACGGCATCCGCATTCCGGACGAGGAAGCGGCCAGGATCCTGACGGTGGGGCAGGCCGCCGACTTCGTCGCCACGCATGCCGCGGGGATTGAAAGCTGAGTCTCTCGAGGAGCTGCTGGCCGAGCTGCCCGCTGACCTGCGCAAGCAGGCCTTCACGCACGCGTCTTGGGTGGAGCACCGGGCCGAGTCGTACGAGCGCCTCGCGTTCCTGGGGGACGTGGTCCTGAGCCTCGCGGTCTCCACGCACCTGTTCCCGCGCTTCGAGCGGCACGGGGCCGGGCGGCTCACCAAGGTCCGCGCCCAGGCGGTGAGCGGCCCGTCCTGTGCGCGCGTCGCCCGCGGTCTCGGCGTGCCGCAGGAGCTGCGCACAACCGCGCCGGAGGGGACCACTGGGCGGAGCGCGGAACTGCTGGTGGGCTCGGAGCGGGTCCTCGCCTCGATCTGCGAGGCGATTATCGGCGCGGCCTACCTGGCCTTCGGGTTCGAGCGCACCTGCGCGGCCACGGTCGAGTCGTTCCTGGACGAGATCGAGAACGCGCTCGAGCACCCGGTGGACTACAAGTCGGTGCTGCAGGAGCGCCTGGCGCGGCGGGCCGAGATCGTGACTTACCGGACGGTGTCGGAGGAGGGCCCGGCGCACGATCGGAGCTTCATCGCGGTGGCCGAGGTAGAGGGGGAGGAGCTGGGCCGCGGGGAGGGAAAGACCAAGAAGAGCGCGGAGCAGGAAGCCGCGCTGCATGCGCTGGACGCGCTCGAGGAAGCGGCGCCGTAGATGCACCTTCGCTCCATCTCCC
>JBKGUS010000045.1:0-10721 GCA_046462295.1 Thermoleophilaceae bacterium
TCCGCGCTGGCGCCGCTGCTGCCTGCTCGTCCGAGCCGACTCCCGTTCGCGCTCGCGCTCGGCGCCACCGGGATCAGCGCCGTCGCCCTGGCGGCAACGTGGCTGCGCTTCGACACCGGCCGGGGAATGCAGCTCGTGGAGGAGGCGACCTGGATACCGAGCATCGACGTCGCGTGGCGGGTCGGGGTCGACGGCATGTCGCTGGCGCTGGCGCTGATGACCGTCGTCCTCTTCGCCGCGTCGGTTGCCTACGGAGTGGGGCCGCGACCGATGACGCGCGCCGCGGCGGGCCTGCTGCTACTGCTCGAGGCCGCGACGCTCGCCTTCTTCCTGGCCGAGGACTTCTTCCTCTTCTACATCGCCTTCGACGTGACGCTCGTGGCGATGTACTTCCTCATCTCGCTCTGGGGCGAGGAGCAGCGTCGCTACGCGGCGCTCAAGTTCTTCCTCTACACGCTGATCGGCTCGCTGCCCGTCCTGCTCGGCATCGTCGCCCTCTTCCTCACCTCCGAGCCGCAGACCTTCGACATGATCCGCCTGGCCGAGGAGCAGCCCCTCGCCGGGGCCGGTCTCGGGGCCTCCCTGGTGTTCCTCGCGTTCTTCATCGGCTTCGCCATCAAGACCCCGGTGGTCCCCTTCCACACCTGGCTGCCCGCCGCCCATGTCGAGGCGCCCACCGCCGGCTCCGTGCTGCTGGCCGGTGTCCTGCTGAAGATGGGGACCTACGGGCTAGTGCGGGTCAACCTGCAGATGCTGCCTGACGCCTTCGCCGAGTACGCGCTCCCGGTGGCGCTGCTCGGGCTTTTGAGCGTGCTCTACGGAGCGCTCCTGGCACTCGCCCAGTCGGACCTCAAGCGCCTCGTCGCCTACACCTCCGTCAACCACATGGGCTACGTGGTCATCGGCGTGGCCGCGGCGGCCGCCACCGGCATCTCCGCCCGCGCCCGCGAGCTCGCCATCGACGGGGCCATCCTCCAGATGGTCGCCCACGGGCTCGTCACCGCGACCCTGTTCTTCATCGCCGGCTTCATCAAGGAGCGCGCCGGCACACGCGACCTCGGCCGGCTCGCTGGACTGCTGCAGCCGATGCCGTGGTACGGCTCGCTGGTCGCGCTCACCTTCTTCGCCTCGCTGGGGCTGCCCGGGCTGGCCCAGTTCCCGGCCGAGCTGCAAATCTTCCTCGGCGCCTTCGACGTCTGGCCGGCCCTCGTCGCCGTGGCCGTGCTCGGCATCGTGATCACCGCCGCGCTCTTCCTGCTCGCGCTCCAGCGCGCCTTCATGGGCCAGACCCCGGACGCACTGCGGCGGCTGCCGGACCTCTCGCGCCGCGAGGTCATCGCCGTCGCGCCCCTGGTGGGCCTGTTCGTGGCGCTCGGCGTCTATCCGCGACTGGCGCTTGACCTCATCAACTCCGCCAGCTGGCTGGTCGGAGGCTGAGCGTGCCCAACGGAGGGACCTACGGGCGCGCCAAGGAGATGGAGGAGCTGATGCTGCGCGAGCTCCTGTGGCTCGCGCCGGTGCTGACGCTCACCGTCGCCGCGATCGCTGCGGTAATCCTCGCCATGGTCGTCCCGCGGCGCCGCCAGGGCCTGATCGGCGCCTTCGTGGCCGGCGCCCATCTCGCGGCCGCGGGCCTCGCCGTCTGGGTCTGGCTCGACCGCGGCTTCAAGGGCGTGATGGAGGGCATCATCAGGGTCGACGGGCTCTCGCTCACGCTGGCCGGGCTGATCGGCGTCAGCGGCGCGCTGTGTGTCGCGCTGGCGCGCCCGACGCTGGCCGGAACCGACCGCGAGGCGGAGTTCTACGCGACGCTGACGTTCGCCTCGCTCAGCGCGGTCCTACTCGGCATGGCCGGCGACGCCGCATTGCTCGGCCTGGCCGTGGGCGCCCTCGGCCTTTCCACCTTCGTCATGACCGGCTACCT
Source organism: Thermoleophilaceae bacterium (assembly GCA_046462295.1). GTDB lineage: Bacteria > Actinomycetota > Thermoleophilia > Solirubrobacterales > Thermoleophilaceae > JACVRW01. Next base: position 1,925 of record JBKGUS010000045.1, read on the forward strand.
GCGTGCCTCGAGGCGCGGCAACGAGGCGTCCATCAAGTACTACATCTTCGGCACGGTCTCCGCGGCGACCATGCTCTATGGCCTCTCCTGGTGGTTCGGCATGGCCGGCACGACGAGTCTGGAGGTCATTGGCCGGGAGCTCGCCGAGGCGCCCGACGCCGTAGTCATCGCCTCCACGTCGCTGGTTCTGTTCGGGCTGGGTTACAAGGCGGCTCTGGTCCCGTTCCACTTCTGGACCCCGGACGCCTACGATGGCGCACCGCTTCCCGTCGCCGCCTACCTGTCGGTCCTGCCGAAGCTGGCCGGCCTGGTCGCGCTCGCCCGCGTCCTCCCGCTGGCGTTGCCTGCCGACACCGCTGGTTGGACCACCGCGATCGCGGTGCTCGCGGCTGCCACCATGACACTCGGAAACGTCGCCGCCCTGCCGCAGCGCAACGTGGTTCGCCTGCTTGCGTACTCATCGATCGCGCAGTCCGGATACCTGCTGATGGGCGTGGCGGCCCTGGAGGCCTCGGACCAGGGCCTTCCCGCACTCGTCTACTACGCGCTCGCCTACGCCGCCATGAACCTCGCCGCCTTCGCCGTCGTCCTCGCGGTGCAGCGCGAGCGCGGCTCCGTCGACCTCGACGCCTACCGCGGCCTCGGTTGTGCACACCCATGGTGGACAGCCGTGCTGATCCTGTCCTTCCTCTCACTGCTCGGCCTGCCCCCGCTGGCAGGCTTCGTCGGCAAGCTCGAGCTCTTCACCGCAGCCATCGACGCCGACCAAGCCTGGCTCGCCGTGGTCGCGGTCGTAAACACCGTGATCTCGCTCTACTACTACCTAAGAGTGATCGCGCCTACCGTGCTCGACGCCGCCGCGCCCGAGGTCACCGCCGAGGCGGCGCAAGGGCGAGCGGCGGCCGCGCCGCTGGCTACGGTGCTCGCGCTTACGGGTACGGCGACGCTCGCCTTCGGCGTGGCCGCCGAACCGCTGCTGGCCCTCGCCGAGCGGGCGACCATGCTCGGCGGATAGCGCTCAGCCGCACGCGTCGCGTGACCGGCGCACCGCACGTCGCCGGCTCGGCTACTCCTGGTTTTACGTGGGTCTTATCCGGAGGCTGAAACCCTCGCCGATCATGCCTGCGAAGGAGAGACGCTGCACCGGCAGGCTGCCGACATTGGTTCGGCCGTGATCGAAGTGGCAGCTCTGACGAAGCGATTCGGCGATCAGGTCGCGGTCGATGACCTCTCCTTTACCGCGCCCGACGGCCAGGTGACCGCGCTCCTGGGCCCCAACGGCGCCGGCAAGACGACGACCTTCCGGATGCTCTTGGGCCTCGCGCGTCCCACCGCCGGACGGGCACTGATCGACGGGCATCCGTACGCGGAGCTCGAGCGCCCACGCCAGACCGTCGGCGCCGTGCTGGAGTCGTCCGGCTTTCACCCTGCTCGCACGGGTCGCGATCACCTACGGGTCGTCGCCACAGCGGCCGGCATTTCTCTCAGTCGCGTCGACGAGCTGCTCGCCTTCGTCGGGCTCGCGCGCGGAGCCGATCGGCGCGTCGGGGGCTACTCAACGGGCATGCGCCAGCGCCTCGCGGTGGCGGGCGCGCTGCTTGGCGATCCCCGCGTAGTCGTGCTCGATGAGCCGACCAGCGGACTCGACCCGGAAGGGGTCGCGTGGATGCGCGGCCTGCTGCGCGAGTTCGCCGCCGAGAGCCGCTGCGTGCTCTTGGCGAGCCACCTCCTCGCCGAGGTCGTCCAGGCCGCCGACCGCGTGGTCATCATCGCCGCCGGTCGAGCGCTACGCGAGGCGGACGTGGGCTCGCTGGATGCCGCGACCGAGTTGGCGGTCCGCGTGGACAACCCCGAATCGCTCGCCAGAGCGCTGAGCACGCGGCACGGCGCCGAGGTGAGCGCGACAGGCGACGGTCGGCTTGTGGTTCGTGGTGCCACGGCCGAGGAGGTCGGCCGCACCGCCGCCCGCGTCGGCGCGACGGTCTTCGAGCTCAGCTCGCGCTCGGCCGGCGATTCCCTCGAGCGGCTCTACCTCTCGCTGATCAGCCCCGAAGAGGGCGAGGTCAAGTGATGGGCCGCCTAGTTGCGGCTGAGTGGCTCAAGCTCCGGACCGTCCGGGTGCTCTGGGCGACCGTGCCGGCCGTCGTCCTACTCTCCGCGGTCGCCGTCGCAGGCCTGGTGCTCTCGTCCGAGGTCGCCGGCGTGGCGCTGCTGGAGCCGACGGAGGGCGTGAGGAACGCGGCGCTGCACCTCACGAGTACCGGCGCCGTCCTGGTGATCGTGCTCGGGATCGTGATCTCCGCCGGCGAGTACCGCACCCAGACCGCGACCGACACCTTCTTGACCACGCCGCGGCGAAGTCGCGTCCTCGGGGCCAAGCTCGTCATGGGGGCGATCCTCGGCCTCGCCCTCGGTGTGCTCGCCGCCGCGATCGGCCTGCCGATCGCCTATCTCTGGTTCGAGGCGGACGGCACTTCCTTTCCCGCCGGCAGCGAGGAGGTCTGGCTGACGCTCGGCGGAGTGGTGCTCTACGCGTCGCTGTTTGCGGTTCTGGGCGTGGCCTTCGGAAGCTTGGTGCGAAACCAGCTGGTGGCGGTCGTCTCCGCGCTCACCTTCGTGCTGTTGATCGAGCAGGTGCTCGCCCAAGCCGGCACATCGATTGCCGAGTGGTTCCCAGGAAACGCTGGAGCGGCGGTCGTCCGTACGCCCGGCGATTTCCTCGACCCCGGCGCCGGGGCGGCGCTGCTGCTCGCCTACACGCTCGCGATCGGCCTTGCCGGACTGCTCGTCGTCACCCGCCGCGACGCCTGAGGAGAGACGTGGAGCCGCATCCCGATCCAGACGAGCAGCCCGAGTCCCGTCGCAGCAGCCGGAGCGGGGTCGTCGCCGCGGTGGTCATCGGAGCCCTACTTCTACTCATCGTCGTGCTGCATCTCACCGTGGGCTTTTCGCCGCATGCGCAGTAGCGGCCTGCCAAGCCAAGGAGAAGGCTGCTCGTGTTCTACATCCGTTACCTAGCCGCAGAGCTCCGGCGCCGGCCGGGCCGCACTGCACTGACCGCACTCGGCCTGGCGGTGGGGGTGGGCCTGGTGGTGATAGTCGGCGCCTTGTCCAGAGGTCTCGACGATGCCCAGGATCAGGTGCTCGAGCCGCTGACCGGGGTCGGCACCGATCTCTCGGTCAGCCGCCCGCTCGCGGTGACGAATGGCACGGGCACCCCGGGTAATCCCTTCAGCCAGCTGTCGCCGCGGGAGCAGCGCCAGCTGCGGCGCGAGAACAAGGGCCACGACGCCGCCTTCAACTTCTCGGAACTCGGCGACCCCGGAGAGCGCTTTTCGACGGAGTCGCTGCTCACGACCGTTCTCAGCGTCCCGACCTCCGAGGTGGTCGAGATCCGACGGCTCGACGGCGTAGGGGACGCCGCCGGAGGCCTCACTCTGAGGGCCCTCCTCGTCGAGGGCACGGTGCCGCAGGGGCAGGTCGCCGACCCCCATGCTCCGGGCAGCGACATCCAGTTCTCCAACCGGAATGTCTCCGGCGTCGACGTTCGAAAGCCCGACCTGGCGACGGTGACGCCGGGCCAGATCACTGAGGGCCGCTACTTCTCCAAGAGCCCGGCAGAGGCCCGCGGCGAGGCAGTCGTCGACCTCGGCCTCGCCCGCCGCGACGACATCGGCGTCGGCGACCAGATCAAGGTCAGCGGCAAGGAGTTCGAGGTCGTCGGCCTGGTCAGCACTCCCCTGGGAGGCGACGCGTCCGACGTCTACCTCGAGCTGGGGCGGCTGCAGAGGCTCTCGGATCGCGAGGGCAGGGTCAATCGCATCCAGGTGCGCGCCACTTCCTCGGAGGCCGTGGCGGGACTCGCCAAGGCGATCGAGGGCCGGCTCGAAGGCGCCGAGGTGGTCACGGCCGCAGATCTCGCCGACCGGGTCGGCGGCTCCCTCGACGACGCAGAGAACCTCTCGTCGACGCTTGGCACCGCGCTCGCGATCGTCGCCCTCTTGGCGGCCTTCCTGATCGCCACCCTGCTGACCCTCTCGAGCGTCCACAAGCGGACCCGTGAGCTCGGCACGCTGAAGGCGCTCGGCTGGCGCCAGCGCCTCGTGGTCCGCCAGGTCACCGGCGAGTCGCTCCTAGAGGGGGCGCTCGGCGGGCTCCTCGGGGCCGCGATCGGGATCGCCGGCGCGGCGATCATCGACGCCATAGGTCCAACGCTCGAGGCCTCCGTCGAGCAGCCGGCGGGCGCCGGCTTCGGCTTCGGGCAGGGAGTCGCGGCAGGGAGCACTGATGTCGTGCTCGGCGCCCCCGTGGACCTAGGCTTGCTGGCGCTCGCGGTCGGCCTCGCGATCGTCGGCGGCCTACTCGCCGGCGCCGCCGGAGGGCTGCGGGCAGCACGGCTTCGCCCGGCCGAGGCGCTGCGGAGCGCGGAGTGAGCGAGATCGCCCCCACCTACGAGCTCATCGACGCGGGCCGGGCCTACGGCCAGGATTCGACGCTGGTCCAGGCCCTCGACGCGGTCAACCTGACGATTCGGCGGGGAGACTTCGTTGCCGTCTTCGGCCCCTCGGGATCGGGCAAGACGACGCTCCTACAGCTCCTCGGGGCCCTGGATCGACCGACCGTCGGCTCGATCCACTTCGAAGGTCGACCTCTGGAGCGGCTCGGTGACTCGGCGTTGGCCGAGCTGCGACTGCGAGCGATGGGGTTCATCTTCCAGCAGTTCAACCTGATCCCGACGCTGAACGCCGCCGAGAACGTCGAGGCGGCGCTGGCACCGCTCGGCATGTCAGGGGAAAAGCGCCGGGAGAGGGCCAGCGAGCAGCTCGAGGCCGTTGGACTTGCGCCGCGGGTCCGGCACCTCCCGACACAGCTCTCGGGCGGCGAGCAGCAACGGGTGGCCATCGCGCGCGCCCTCGTGCGCTCGCCGCGCTTGGTCCTCGCCGATGAGCCCACGGGCAACCTCGACACCCGCAGCGGCGAGATGGTGATGGACCTGCTCGCCCGCCTCCACGGCGAGCTCGGGATAACCCTGGTGCTCGTAACTCACGATGAGTGGATCGCCGAACGCGCCGACCGCGTACTACGCCTGGCCGACGGGCGGCTGGTCAGCGACTCAGAGGTATCTAGGTGACCCGCCGCCCTAAGGCAGTGCTCTCAGCCGCGGGGGCCCTTGTCGTGCTGGTCGCGATCGTCGTCGGCGGCCTCGCTATCGCCGGCGACAGCGGGGACGACGAGGGAACGAGCGGGACTCCGACCACGACTCCGGCGCCTTCGGAGGCTCCAGACGGGAGCACCGCGCAACCGGGCCTCGGCGGGTTCCCGCCGGATTTCATCCAATGCCTGACAGATCGCGGGGTCGAGATCGAAGGCAAGGATCCCCAGGAGCTCTTCCACGGCGGTGCGGTGCCCCCGGAGGTGCTGAATGCATGCTTCGGCGCTCTTCACGGAGGCGGCGGGCCCTGATGGTCGCCAGCACCGCCCGCGTGACCACCGAGCGCGCGACGACCTATCTCAAACGGCTTTGCCAGCACTTCGCCGACGACGGACAGCGTCACAGCGCGCAAGAGTTCGAAGTCGCCTTCGACGACCGCGAGGGCTTCATCAACTTCGCTCCCGTCGTCACCGCCGCATGTCGCCTCGACGCGCGGCAGGAAGGCGTGCTGATGGTCGAGCTGAGGGCGAGCGATCAGGCTGCGCTCGACCGGGTCCAGCGGATCGTCGCCAAACACCTGGAGCGCTTCGGTCAGAGCGACGGGTTGAGGGTGGAATGGGGCGCCGCCTCGGAGCGGCCCGGGACGGGCTGAGCTGGACCGCCTTACCCTGACGTCGAGATGAGGGTCCTGATCGTCGAGGACGAGCGGCGGCTGGCGGACGCGGTGGCCAGGGGCCTTCGCCATCGCGCGATGGCCGTGGACATCGCCTACGAGGGCGAGAGCGGATTGCGCAAGGCGGGGCTCATCGAGTACGACGTGGTGGTGCTCGATCGCGACCTCCCCGGCGTTCACGGCGACGAGATCTGCCGGGCGCTTCGGACGGAGGGGCCGGGTCCCGCGGTCTTGATGCTCACGGCGGCGGGCGAGCTCGACCAGATCGTCGAGGGACTGTCGCTCGGGGCGGACGACTACCTGGCGAAGCCGTTCGCCTTCGAGGAGCTGCTGGCCCGCGTGCAGGCGCTCGGACGCCGCCCGCGACGGGCCGTCCCCCCGGTGCTGGCCAGCGGCGATCTCGAGCTCGATCCGGCCCGCCAGGAGGTCCATCGGCGCGGCCAACCGGTCGAGCTGCAGGGCAAGGAGTTCGCGGTGCTGCGCGTCCTGTTGGAAGCCGACGGCGGCGTAGTCTCGAGCGAGGAGCTGCTGGCGCGCGTATGGGACGAGAACGTCGACCCGTTCACCAACGTGGTGCGCGTGGTGGTCATGACGCTGCGCCGCAAACTCGGCGATCCGCCGGTGATCGAGACGGTCACCGGAGCGGGCTACCGGATCCCATGAGGCTCTGGCGGCGTCCGCGGCGGTCGATCAGGCTCAGGCTCGCGGCCCTGCTCACCGTGCTGTTCGTACTGCTGGGCGGGACGCTGCTCGGCGTGAGCTACGCGCTCGTGCGTTCGAACCTGACGGTGGATCCGCGCCAGCTCGCCGAGACGGCCGCCGAGAGGCTTGGGCTCGAGCCGCACGCTCGGCCTCGCAGCGTTCCGGGCACAGGCGACGTAGTCGGTCACCAGCGCTTCGTCGCGCAGGTCGAGCAGGTACAGCAGGAACTCGCCGACGACGCGGTCCGGGAGCTCACGCTCCAGTACCTGGCGATCCTGGCCGGAATGGCGGTGCTCTCGGGCGCGCTCGGCTGGTTCGTGTCGGGCCGGGTGCTCCGGCCGATGGCCGAGATCACCGCCACCGCGCGCAGGGTCTCGAACGAGAGACTGCACGAGCGCATCGCTCTGGAGGGCCCGGACGACGAGCTGAAGCAGCTCGCCGACACGTTCGATTCGATGCTCGGCCGACTTGAGGCCGGGTTCGACCGCCAGGGCTCCTTCGTCCGCAACGCCTCCCACGAGCTGCGCACCCCGCTCAGCGTGATCCGGACGGAAGCCGACGTGAGCCTGGCCGACGAGGCCGACGACCCGGAGGCCCTGCGACGCTCGCTGGCGGTGGTGCGAGAGGCCGGCGAGCGCAGCGAGCGGCTGATCGACGCGCTCCTGGCCCTGGCGCGGGCGGACCGCGAAGATCATCCCCAGAGCGAAGTCGACCTGAGTGAGCTCGCGCGGCAGCTGACCGACGACACCGACATCGACGGCCTGCGGCTCGAGCTGGCCCTGCGGCCGGCTCGGGTGCTGGGCGACCGGGAGTTGCTGTGGACCATGGCAGCGAATCTGATCGACAACGCCGTCCGCCACAACTCGGCCGGCGGCTGGATCGAGATCCGCACGGAGTCCGCCGGTAAGGAAGCGCAGCTCGAGATCTCGAACTCGGGGCCGACTATCGCGGCCCAGGAGGCGGCCTCCTTGACGGAGCCGTTCCGTCGCCTGGGAACCGCACGGACCGGCGACAGCCTCGGCCTCGGCCTATCGATCGCCGCCTCGGTGGCGCAGGCGCACGGAGGACGCTTGGAGATCCACCCGCTCGAGGCCGGTGGGCTGCGGGTCTCGGTCGGGCTGCCGACAGAGCTCCCAAGCCGAGACCGCCCCGGCTGCACTCGCTGACGGTGTCAGGGGCGGCTCGGCTGGGACTCGAAAAGGCGGCGCGGTCGAACTCCATCGACGCCGTGGTCACACTCGTCGCTGTCAGCTCATGAAGCCCGCGAACGGGCTCGCGAGTCACGGACAGGCAGAGGTGCGAGCCCCTAGCCGACGGTGACAGCGCGGCTCTCTGAGCCCGAGGGACCCTTGTCCCTGCTGTGGTCGGCCGGAACTGTGCGCGCCTAGAGCGCGAGCATGGCCGTCGCGACTTCACCGGCGGCCGCATCGGGAATCGCCGTAGCAGCCTGTTCCAGCACGAGCAGCCGCGCACCGGGGATCTCGCGCGCGAGCGCTTCGCCGTTGCCAACAGGGAAGAACGGATCGCGGCGACCGTGCACCACCAGCGCCGGGATCGCGAGCTCGGACAGGCGCTCGCGCCAGCGCGGCTTGCAGTCGAGCTTGGAGAAAACCATGCCCATCTGGTTGGCCATCTGGACCGCGGGCTCCGCGCCCGGCGTGCGGTCCCAGATGCGCTCGGCGGTCGCGCGAGCGGCGGCGGGGTCGTCGCCGAGGATCTCCGCGCCGCCGGCGGCAAACTCCGCCACGGCGGCGCGGTCGGACCAGTCCGGCATCGAGCGCGAGAACAGCCGGTCCATCGTCGCCGCGTCATGGTCAGGCAGGTCGTCGTCGAGCCGGCCTGGAGCGACGGGCCGCGTTCCGGCGAGCGTGAGCGCCGAGAACGCGTCCGGGTGGTCGAGCGCGGCCACCTGGGCGACCATCCCGCCTACGCCGATGCCCGCCAGGTGCGCCGGCCGGTCGTCGAGTTCGCGCGCGAGCGCTGCGGCGTCGGCTGCAAGATCGCGCAGCTTGTACACCGGAGCCTTGGGATTGACGGTGGTCGACGTACCGCAGTCGCGCAGGTCGTACCGCACGACGTGGCGCCCGCCTCGGGCGAGCGCCACGCAGAGCGCGTCGGGCCAGGAGAGCATGGTCGTGCCGCCCGCGAGCAGAACGAGCGGCGCCGCCGCGTCGCCGAAGTGCTCGACCCCGAGCGTGACGCCGTTCGCCTTAACCGTCGTCATGACGGAACGACGTCGCCGAATCGTTCGGCGTCGTCGCGCCCCCGGA
>JBKGUS010000046.1:0-3946 GCA_046462295.1 Thermoleophilaceae bacterium
GTTCGACCGCGCCGCCGCCCTCGCCCTGGGCCGGCGGGGCGAGCTGCTCGGATCCGGGGTCGACCGGCGTTCCGGTCGCTCCGCCGGGCGGGGCCACCGGCGTTACCGGGGCGGGCGCCGGGGTCCCGGTGCCCGCGCCGGCGTCCGCCTCTGAATCCTCGGGGGTGGTGCGCTCCCTGTCCGTGTCCTCGTCGACGCGGTCGTCGAGGGAGTTGGGTGTCGTCGGGACACCGAGGTCGGCGGGCGTCGTCTCGGGGTCGTCATCGCCGCCCCCACCGCTCGCGATCACGACGATCAGGAGCAGCAGCACGACGGCTGCCCCACCCGCAGCCACCATGCGCCGGCGCATGTAGACGGCTTCCTGATCGCCGCGGCGCGGTCCGCGCGGAGGGCGGCCTTCGGGTGGCAGAACGCGTGTGCGCTGGTCGTCCAGAGGGGCCGAAGGTATCAGTCGCAGGGAAAAGCGAGGGTGGGCGTCAGGCGTAGTGCAGGTCGGCGGCCTCGTCGTCGCCGACCGGCCGCTCGCAGGTCGGGCACCACCATCGGACCTCGACCGGCGTGCCGCACGCCTCATGTCGCCGCGGCTCGGCGCTCTCGCCGTGCCGCGCGCCCCAGTCGGACAGGAGGCGCAGGGCACCGGCGAGCTCGTGCCCGGCGGAGGTGAGCTCGTAGACGTAGCGCTGGGGCCGCTCGGAGTACGGCTGGGCGAGTACGAGGCCCTCGCCCTCGAGGCGGCGGAGGCGCTGGCTCAGCACGTTGGGGGCGATCCCGCCAAGAGTCTCCTGGAGGTCGCCGAAGCGGCGCGGGCCGCCGAGGAGGGCCTCGACGAGTAGGAGCGTCCAGCGGTCGCCGACGCTGTCGAGCGCCGCGGCGAGCGGCGAGGGCAGGGTCTCGCGCGGCGCGGCGGCCGTACCGGGTACCCCGCGCGGGGCCGTGGTCGCGGCGGGCGCGTCGCGCCGGGCCCCGGGCTCGCTGTCGCTGGGCGCACTCACCCGCAGAAGCCTACTTCGCATGCCTTGGTATGGTACTCACTTGCAATTCGCAAGTAACTAGGGAGTGCCACAGATGGAAACAGCAGTCGCTTCATTCCAAGAGGCCATCGCCGCGGTCGCCCAGCGGGTCGGCCCGTCCGTCGTCGGCCTCGGCCGCGGGTGGGGACACGGGTCGGGGGTCGTCATCGGCGAGGGCCGCGTCCTCACCAACGCTCACAACCTCCGCCGCGACCAAGTCACCGTCGTCTTCGCCGATGGCCGCCGCGCCACCGGCGACATCACCGCCGCCGACCCGGATCTCGACCTCGCCGTCGTCGAGGTGGACACCGGGGACGCCCCGGCCGTCACCTGGGAGCCGGGTGACGCGCCCGGCACCGGCGCGCCCGTGCTCGCGCTCGCCAACCCCGGCGGGCGCGGCCTCCGCGTCACGCTCGGCTTCGTCTCCTCCGAGGGCCGCAGCTTCCGCGGCCCGCGCGGCCGGCGGATCGGCGGCGCGATCGAGCACACCGCCCCGCTGCCGCGCGGCTCGTCCGGCGGTCCGCTCGTGGACGTCGAGGGACGGCTGCTCGGCCTGAACGCGCTGCGCCTCGACGGCGGCCTGATCCTCGCCGTGCCGGCCACGGCCGCGGTGAAGGAGCGCACGTCGCGGCTGGCACGCGGCGAGGCGCCCGCTTCGCCCAGGCTCGGCGTGGCGGTGGCGCCGCCGCGGGTGGCGCGCCGCATGCGCCGCGCGGTCGGACTCCCCGAGCGCGACGGCCTCCTCGTGCGCGCGGTCGAGGACGGCTCGCCGGCCGCCCGGGCGGGCATCGAACGCGGCGATCTGCTCGTGAGAGCCGGCGACCGCGACCTCGACGGCGTGGACGCCCTCTACGAGTCGCTCGACGCCGTGCCCACCGAGGGCGGGAGCATCGACCTCACGATCGTCCGCGGGACGGACGAGCGCCCCGTGACGGTCGAGTTCGAGACGACCGAGGCGGCGGCGTGAGGGCCGCGACGATGCGCAGGGTCGCAGCCGGCGAGCGAGGCAACGCCGCAGGCGCCGTCGCGCCCCAGCCCCCGCCGCTCGCCCCGAGCGAGTCCGAGGCGCTCGACGCCTACTCGCGTGCCGTCGTCGCCGTCGCCGAGCGGGTCGGGCCGTCGGTCGCGAGCCTCCGTGTCATGCGGCGCGTCCGCGGCGGGCAGGTGCCCTCCGGCGCCGGGAGCGCCGTCGCGCTGACCCCCGACGGCTTCCTCCTGACCTCCGCGCACGTCGTCGGCCGCAGCGCCCGCGGCGGTCGCGCCACCTTCGAGGACGGCCGCGAGGAGCGCTTCGAGGTCGTCGGCCGGGACCCCCTCTCCGACCTCGCCGTGCTCCGCGCCGAGGGCCGGTCGCTCGAGGCGGCCTCGCTCGGCACGGCCGAGCAGCTGCGGGTCGGCCAGCTCGTGGTCGCCATCGGGAACCCGCACGGCCTCGGCGGATCGGTCACGGCCGGGGTCGTCTCGGCGCTCGGCCGCTCCCTGCCCGCCCGGACCCGCCGTGGTGGCCGCATCATCGACAACGTCATTCAGACCGACGCCGCCCTCAACCCCGGCAGCTCCGGCGGAGCGCTGGCGGACTCGCGCGGCCGCGTGATCGGCATCAACACGGCGGTGGCGGGCGTCGGCCTCGGCCTGGCGGTCCCGATCAACGACGCCACCCAGCGCGTCATCTCCGAGCTGATGCGGGACGGCCGCGTCCGCCGCGCCTACATCGGCGTGGCCGGCGGTCCCCGCCCCGTGCCTCCCCAGGCCCGCGCCGCCGCCGGCTCGGCCACCTGCATCGAGGTCGTGGAGGTCGTGGCCGGCAGTCCCGCCGACCGTGCCGGCCTCCGTCCCGAGGACCTGATCCTCGCGGTGAACGGCACCACGACCGAGCGGGTCGAGGACCTCCAGCGGCTAATGGTGGCCGAGATGATCGGCGTGCCCGTGGAGGTGCGGCTGCTCCGCGCCGGCCGCCCGCTTCAATTGGAGCTCGTGCCCTCCGAGCTCGACTGAACGAGATGACCGACACCCCAACTCTCTACGACTGGGCCGGCGGCACCGAGGCTTTCGAGCGCCTGACCGAGATCTTCTACGGCAAGGTGCGCGAGGACGACGTGCTCGAGCCGATCTTTCGCCACATGGACCGGGGCCACCCCACGCACGTGGCCGCGTGGCTCGCCGAGGTGTTCGGCGGGCCGAAGCGGTACACGGAAGAGCGGGGCGGCTACCCGCACATGGTCGCCAAGCACCGCAACCGGGCCCTGACCGAAGAGCAGCGGCGCCGCTGGGTCGACCTGATCTGCGACGCGGCCGACGAGGCAGGCCTGCCGAGCGACCCCGAGTTCCGCTCGGCCTTCGTGGCCTACATCGAATGGGGCACGCGGCTGGCGCTGGCCAACTCACAGCCTGGCGCGACCCCGCCTCCGAACGCGCCGGTCCCGCGCTGGGGCTGGGGCGAGGCGCCGCCCTACATGGGCTAGAGCCCCGGGACGTGCCGCACGGCGTAGCCGCTCGTCGAGACGGCCTCCGCCTGCCAGCGCGTGCCGGCGCGGCCCTGGCCGCTCGTGTCGAAGCGGAGGCCCGCCACGACCATGAACATGTGCCCGGAGTTGGCGTAGATCGTGATCCAGCGCCCGAGGCCGGGTGCGCCGTAGTTCATGAACAGGCCCGACGTGAGCGGACGGCCCAGCAGGCCCGCGCCCGCGAGGGCGAACGACACCGAGCCAGAGCAGTCGTAGCCGTTGTCGCGCCAGGCGCCGTGACCGCCGCCCCACTTGTAGGGGAACTTCGCGATCTCGTTCGCGGCCAGGATGACGCGCTTGACCACGTCCGGCGCGTTCTCGGGCGCGACGGCGGTGCCGTCGCCGAGCACTCGCGCCCGGCGGCCGGTCTGGAGGTAGGCGGTGGAGTTGAGGTGCTTCTTGAAGGTGGACAGCGCCGCGCGGGCTTCGCGC
>JBKGUS010000047.1:0-17812 GCA_046462295.1 Thermoleophilaceae bacterium
TCCCGGAAGCGCCCCCACCCACCAGGCACCCCCGCACCGCCTCCGCCAGCAGGCTCGCCCGCAGCGCATATCCCGCGCCCGTCCGCATGCGTGCCGTCCCTGCCCAGCACGCCCGGAGCCGACGAGGCCGCGCGCCAGTCCGCCACCTGCACCTCACCGATGGCGGCGAAGCTCGCCACCACCCGGTTGAGCTCCGCGGCGGGCGGCTCGCGGCGCGCGATCGTCGCCACGACCATGCAGCGCCCGCCGGCCAGCTGAGCAGCCGCGGCCAGGCTCGCTGCGAAGGCGTCGGCGCTCAGGTCGTTGGTCCCGAGCGGGAAGACCACCACCTCGTGCTCGGGGCGGATCCGGTCGGCCAGGACCCCCACGCCCTGGCTGCTCGTCCGCCCCCGCTCGGCGTCGATCTCCACCGCCGTCCCGCCCAGCGCCGCACGCAGGTGAGGGGCGGATCCCACCTCGAGGCTGTCGCCCACGACGATCACCGAAGCCGCTGCTCCGGGCGCCAGGAACGTGGTGAAGACCGCAGCGGCAGCCACAATCTCCGCGGTGAGCTTCCCCACGATCGAGTTCGCGGTCTTCTTCGTGATCGTCTTCGTCCTGTCGTGGGCGCTCATGCCGCACCCGCGGGCCTGGCGTCCGTTCATCGTGATCGCGTCGTACGTCTTCTACGGCTGGGTGGACTGGCGCTGGGTGCTGCTGCTGGTCGCCTCGAGCCTCGTCAACACGGTCGCGGCGCAGGTCATCGCGCGCACACCTTCGCAGCAGACGCGCAAGCGCGCGCTGATCGTGGCCATCGTGTTCGACCTCGGCCTCCTGTGCGTCTTCAAGTACCTGGGGTTCTTCGTCTCGGAGATGGACGACGCGCTGAACTCGATCGGGCTCGGGTCGCCGCTGCCGCTCGTGCAGGTGGTGCTCCCGATCGGTATCTCGTTCTTCACCTTCCAGGCGATCACCTACGTGGTGGACGTCTACCGCGGGGAGACGCGGGCGGCCTCGCTCGGCGACGTCGCGATCCTCCAGGCCTTCTTCCCGCACCTCGTGGCCGGCCCGATCGTGCGCGCGAACGAGCTGCTCCCCCAGCTGCGCACCCCGCGCGACCCGCGCGAGGTGCTGGCCGGCCCGGGCCTCTTCCTCATCGCCGGCGGGCTCGTCAAGAAGACCGTGATCGCCGACGAGCTGGCGCGCAACGTCGTCGACCCCGTCTTCAACGACCCGGGCGCACACTCCGGCCTCGAGGTGCTGCTCGCCATCTACGGGTTCGCCGCGCAGATCTACTGCGACTTCTCGGGCTATACGGACATGGCGATCGGACTCGCCCTCCTGCTCGGCTTCGTGCTCCCGCAGAACTTCAACCGGCCCTACCTCGCCACCAGCCTGCAGGACTTCTGGCGGCGCTGGCACATGACGCTGTCGCGCTGGCTGCGCGACTACCTCTACATCCCGCTCGGCGGCAACCGCGGCGGTCCGCGCAAGACCTACCGCAACCTGATGCTCACGATGCTGCTCGGCGGCCTATGGCACGGCGCCGCCTGGACGTTCCTGATCTGGGGAGGGATCCACGGCGGGGCGCTCAGCGCCGAGCGCTGGGCACGGGAGCGCTGGCGTGGCTTCCATCTGCCCACCTGGGCGGCGTGGCTGATCACCTTCCACGTCGTCTGCCTCGCGTGGGTGTTCTTCCGCTCGCCTGACCTTTCGACCGCATTCGGCATGCTCGGCCAGGTCGCCGCCGGTGGACCCTCGCCGCTCGTGACCCTCCCTATGGTCTTCCTGACGGTGGCGGCGATCGCGGTACAGGCCGTGCCGACCGGCTTCTGGGAGCGCGGCGAGGCGTGGCTCGTGGCGCGGCCGGTCGCCGCCCAGGGCGTCGCCCTCGGCTTGCTGATAGTGGCCGCTGACGCCGCAGTCGGCCAGGAGGGCGTCGCCCCCTTCATCTACTTCCAGTTCTGATGCCACCCCGCTTTCGCAAGGACCTCTCGATGCCCGCCGGCCGCGTGCTCGGCGTGATCGTGATCGCCCTGCTGTTCGCCGCGCTGTTCAACTCGGAGGCGATCGTGCGGGCCGGGGACAGCATGCAACCCGGCCCCACGCGCGACATCGTCCTGTCGGTGGCACGGCCGCTCGACGACGTGGCCGGTGCCGTGGGGCTCCACCTGCCGCGCGAAGGCCTCGACCTCGCCTTCGGCCAGGAGGACAAGACCGCCGAGGGGACCGAGCTCGAGGAGGGCTCGACCGCGATCCTGCGCCCCAACCGGCGGAAGCCGGAGCAGCAGTCGTTCGTGCAGCCCACGCCGTCGGACCCGGTCGAGGTGTTCGTCACCGGCGATTCTCAGGCCGAGTTCATCGGCCAGCTGCTCACGGACGCGCTGCCCGACGACCTCTTCGATGTCGAGGTGGCGGCCCGCAACGCGACCGGCCTGACGAACCCCGAGTTCTTCAACTGGGAGATCAACGCCCAGCAGGAGATCGCCGCCCGCGCTCCCGACGCGGTCGTGATGGTCATCGGCGGCAACGACGGCTTCAACGTGCTCGTGGGCGACCAGCTGTACGGCTGGGCGGACCCGGAGTGGCAGACCGAGTACGCCCGGCGCGCCGCCGTCGTCATGCGCACGCTCAGCTCGGAGGGCGAGCGCCCCGTCTACTGGGTGCCGCCGCCCACCGCCCGCGACAGTGAGCAGAACGCGATCTACGAGGCCCAGAACCGGGCGGTCGAGGACGCCGCCGCGGCGGTGCCGGGCGCCCGCTACGTGGACATCTTCAACACGATCAACGGCGGCGAGTACAGCGACGAGCTCCGAATCGACGGCGACCGCGTGCTGGCGCGCCAGTCCGACGGCATCCACTTCACGCGTGACGGCGCCGTGGTGCCTGTCCGCCTGATCCTGCGGGCGATGGCGAAGGACTACGAGGCGCTGCGCGGAGTCGCGCCCTAGTTCAGCGAGGGGTCCGCCGGCATGGTGGCGAGCAGCTTGTAGCTGCCGCCCTTGCGCTGAAGCGCCTCGGACCAGATGTCCCCGTCCGCGAACGGGTCGCCCGGGCGGGCCGGCAGCACCAGCCACGCCTCCTGCTCGAGCTCGCCGTCGAGCTGGCCCGGCCCCCATCCGGCGTAGCCCGCGTAGACGCGCACGCGGCGGAGCGATTCGTTCTCGGATTCGGGATCGAGCGTGCCGAGCGAGCCCACCACGTGCGTGCCGGCCTCCGCGACGTCCTCGAAGTCCCCGAGCGCCACGACCGACTGGGGCGACACCGGCCCGCCGATCCGCACCAGCTCCTCCGGCTCGGCGAGCGACGCGAGCGCGGGTACCGCCTCGACCACACGCGTCTCCGACTCCCGGTTCAGCACCACGCCCATCGCCCCCTCGTCGGAGTGCTCCAGCACCAGCACCACCGAGCGGCGGAAGTAGTCGAACAGCGAGGGCGCCGCGATCAGGAGTTGGCCTTTGAGGCTCTCGGCCATGAGTACATTCTCCCGCAGATGCGCGTACTCGCCGTCGTCCATCACGACAACGCCGCGGCAGGCGTCTTCGCCGAGCCGGCGCTGGCCGCCGGGCACGAGCTCGTCCAGTGGCTGCCGCACGAGCAGCCGGCGCCCGCGCATGACGGCTTTGGCGCGGCGATGGTTTTCGGCGGCTCGATGAACGTGGACGAGGAGGACGAGAATCCCTGGCTGCGTGACGAGAAGCGCTTCCTGCGCGAGTTGCTCGACCGCGGCACGCCGCTGCTCGGAGTCTGCCTCGGCTCGCAGCTCGTGGCGGAGGCGGCCGGCGACGAGGTGCGGCAGGCCGAGCGACCCGAGATCGGCTGGCACGAGATCGAGCTCACGCCGGAGGGCGCGGCCGACCCGCTCCTGAGCGTGATGCCCGAGCGCTTCGAGAGCTTCCAGTACCACCACTACGAGTGGCTGCGGCCGCCCGGCGGCGTCACGCTGGCCCGCAGCGCGAACGCCCTGCAGGCGTTCCGCCTCGGCGAGCGTCCTGTCTGGGGTCTCCAGTTCCACCCCGAGGTGACCGAGCCAGACCTGGGCTCCTGGCTCGACGACTGGCAGACCGACCCGGCCGCGGTGGCAACCGGGCTCGACCCGGAGGCGATCCGCACCGAGAGCGCTGCCAAGATCGGCGCCTGGAACGACGCGGGCCGGGCGCTGTCGGCGCGTTTCCTCGACCTCAGTCGAGCGGAGTCACATACGCCCCGCTGAGGCCGCCGTCCACGAGGAAGGTGGACGCGTTCACGTACGACGATTCGTCGCTCGCCAGGAACAGCGCGGCCTGGGCTATCTCGCGGACCTCCGCGAAGCGGCCCATGGGCAGGTGCACCAGCCGTCGCTGGGCCTTCTCGGGATCCTTGGCGAACAGCTCCTGCAGCAGCGGGGTGTTGACCGGCCCCGGGCACAGCGCGTTCACGCGCACGCCCCGGCGCGCGAACTCCACGCCGAGCTCCCGGGACAGCGCCAGCACGCCCCCCTTCGAGGCCGTGTAGGAGATCTGAGAGGTCGCTGCCCCCATCGTGGCGACGAACGAGGCGGTGTTGATGACGGACCCGCCACCGCCCTTAAGCAGGTGCGGGATGCCGTGCTTGCAGCAGAGGAAGACCGACTTGAGGTTCACGTCCTGCACCCGCTGCCAGGCCTCGAGCGACGTGTCGAGCACCGAGGCGTCGTCGTTCGGCGAGATGCCGGCGTTGTTGAAGAGGACGTCGATGCGGCCGTACTCCTCACGCGTCCGCGCGTACATGCCCTCCACCTGCTCGGCATCCGTCACGTCCGCTTGGATGGTGAGGTCGCCAACGGCCTCCGGGCTGAGGTCAATGCCCACCACCTTCGCGCCCTCCGCCCGGAACAGCCGCGCCGACTCCGCCCCGATGCCGCTCGCCGCCCCGGTTATCACGCAGACCTTGTTCTCGAGCCGGTTCATGTCGCGTAGTAGACGTTCTTCAGCTCCGTGTAGTGCTCCAGGGCATGCGGACCGAGCTCGCGCCCGGTGCCGGACTGCTTGAACCCGCCGAACGGCGTGGAGACCCGCACCGACGTGTTCGAGTTGATCGAGAGCACGCCGGTCTCGATCGCGCGGGCCACGCGCAGCGCCTTGGCCCCGTCGCGGCTCCAGATCGAGCCGGACAGCCCGTAGATCGTGTCGTTGGCGAGCCGCACGGCCTCCTCCTCGTCGCGGAACGGGATCACGCATGCCACCGGCCCGAAGATCTCCTCGCGCGCGGCGCGGTCGTCGTTCGAGACCGGGCAGAGCACGGTCGGCGGAAACCAGTAGCCCGGGCCATCGGGTGCGCTCCCGCGGATCGCCACGGGCGCGTCCCGGTTCACGTAGGACGACACCGTCCACCGCTGGTCCGCCGAGATCAGCGGCCCCATCTCGGTGGCGTCGTCGAGCGGGTCCCCCACCCTGATCGCCTCGACCGCCTCCTCCAGGGCGGCCATGAAGCGGTCCACGGCGGAGCGCTCCACGAGTATGCGCGAGCGCGCGCAGCAGTCCTGGCCGGCGTTTCCGAACACGGCCATCGGTGCGGCGGCGGCTGCCTGCTCGAGGTCGGCGTCGGAGAAGATCACGTTCGCGGACTTGCCGCCCAGCTCGAGCGTCACCCGCTTGACCGTCTCGGCTGCGCGGGCCGCGATGCGCCGGCCCACGGCGGTCGAGCCGGTGAAGGCCACCTTGGCCACGTCGGGGTGCTCCACGATCCGCTCCCCCACCACTCGGCCGCTTCCCACCACGACGTTGAGCACGCCCTCCGGCACGCCCGCTTCGACCGCGATGCGCTCCAGCTCGACGGCGGTCAGAGGCGTCAGCTCCGCCGGCTTCAACACGACCGTGTTGCCGGCGGCGAGTGCCGGGCCGAGCTTCCAGGAGGCGATGGCGATCGGGAAGTTCCAGGGCGTGATCAGGCCGACCACGCCGAGCGGCTCGCGGAAGGTGAAGTCGACGCCGCCGGCGACGGGGATCGTGTCGCCCAGCAGCCGCTCCGGCGCGCCGGCGTAGTAGTCGAACACGTCGGCGACCATCCCCACCTCGCCGCGGGCGTCCGAGATCGGCTTGCCGACGTTGCGCGACTCGAGCCGGGCGAGCTCGTCCGCGCGGTCGCGAACGGCAGACGCCACCGCGCGCAGCAGCGCGGCGCGCTCGCCCGGCGCCACCCGCTTCCACGTCGGGAAGGCCTCGCGCGCCCGTGCGATCGCGGCATCGGCCTCGTCGACGCCGGCCTGCGGCAGCTCGGCCATCACCTCCTCGGTGGCGGGCTCGATGACGCTGACGATCGCCTCGCTCGTCACGGAAGGCACCCTATCCCGGCCGGACATGGCCGTACACTTTCAAGCCATCATGAGGGGTGCCGACAGCGGGAGCGTGGTGCCCGGCCGCCCATTGTCGAGCCCCGGCGTCGCGAAGCGCGTCGCCCCCACGGGCTACGCCGAGGAGGACCTCCCGATCGGCGTCGGCATGCGCTGAGCGCGGCGCTCGCGTGCCGCCTCCACGAGCGAGCCCACTACGCGGCTCCGCTCGTCTTGCTCGGGGTGCCACAGCACCCCGAGCGCGTAGGGCGGTCCCTCCATCTCGATCGCCTCGACGATGCCGTCCCGGGTCGACCAGCCGCTGGCGGTCAGTCCCTCGCCGAGCTCGTCCACTCCCTGATGATGGTGCGACTTGACGGCCGTCGTGCCCGCCCCGACGGCCCGCGCCGCCAGACTGCCCTCCTCGACCCGGACCTCGTGGTCGCTGAACTGGCCGGGCGTGTGGCGGTGCTCCTCGTGGCCGACCTGGTCCGGGACGTGCTGGATGATGGTGCCGCCGATGGCCACGTTCATCAGCTGCATCCCGCGGCAGATGCCCAGCACCGGCAGCTCGCGCTCGATCGCGCGGTGCGTCAGGGCGAGCTCGAAGCGGTCGCGCTCGGGCCAGGTCCCGCTCGTCGCCGGGTGGGGCCGGGCGCCATAGCTCGCCGGGTCCACGTCGCATCCGCCCGCCAGCATGAGGCCGTCGATCAGGTCGAGCAGCTCGTCGGGCCGCTGCGCCACCTCGTCGTCGGGCGGCAGGAGGAGGGCGACGGCGCCGGCCGCCTGCACCGCCCGCGAGTAGGACAGCGGCAAGATGCTGCTCGGCACCTCGCGCCAAGCGCCCCAGGACACCCGCTCCACGGCGGCGCAGATGCCGATGACGGGCCGGCCGCTCACAACGCTCACAGGCGCTCGAAGCCCCTGAACTTCTCCCAGTCGGTCACCGCCGCCTCGAGCGCCTCGAGCTCGATCCGGGCCCGGTTCAGGTAGTGGTCGACCACCTCCTCGCCGAACGCCGACCGCGCCACCTCGGAGCCCGCGAACAGGTCGCGCGCCGCGTAGAGCGTGTGCGGCACGCGCGGCTTGTCGGCCTCGTACGCGTTCCCCTCGAACGCGGGCTCGAGCTCCAGCTCGTTGTCGATGCCGTGCAGCCCGGCGGCGATCATCGCCGCGAGCGCGAGGTAGGGGTTCACGTCGGCGCCGGGCAGGCGGTTCTCCACCCGCAGGGCCTGGCCGTGGCCCACCACGCGCATCGAACAGGTGCGGTTGTCGTTGCCCCACGCCACCGCGGTCGGGGCGAACGAACCGGGCACAAAGCGCTTGTACGAGTTCACGTGCGGGGCGAAGAACAGCGTCAGCTCGCGCAGGCAGGCGAGCTGGCCGGCCACGAACCTGTCGAACGTCTCGCGGTCCTGCGCGAAGACGTTCCCCCCGCCCTCGTGCGCGAGCGAGCAATGGATGTGGCAGGAGTTGCCCTCGCGCTCGTCGAGCTTCGCCATGTA
This sequence comes from Thermoleophilaceae bacterium, assembly GCA_046462295.1. Lineage (GTDB taxonomy): Bacteria > Actinomycetota > Thermoleophilia > Solirubrobacterales > Thermoleophilaceae > JACVRW01. The sequence goes on from JBKGUS010000047.1 coordinate 7,774, forward strand.
GGTGATCGACATGCCCTCCTGGGCGGCTATCTCCTTGGCGCCGTTCTTGTAGATCACGTGGTCGTCGGCGGTGCTGAGCGCATCGTTCCAGCGGAAGTTGATCTCATGCTGGCCGAAGTTGCACTCGCCCTTCGAGTTCTCGACCCGCATACCGGCGCCCATCATCGAGTTGCGGATGCGCCGGATCAGCGGCTCGACGCGGGCGGTGCCGAGCATCGAGTAGTCGACGTTGTAGAGGTTGGCCGGCTCCAGGTGCCGGTAGCCCTTGTTCCAGGCCTGCTCGTAGCTGTCGTTGAAGACGATGAACTCGAGCTCGGTGCCGGCGTTCGCGACCCAGCCGCGCTCGGCCAGGCGGGCCAGCTGGCGGCGCAGGATCTGGCGCGGCGAGGCCACCACGTCCGAGCCGTCCTCCCAGACGAGGTCGCCCATCGCCAGCGCGGTGGCCTCGTGCCACGGGATCATCCGCAGCGTCGCGAGGTCGGGGCGCATCACGAAGTCGCCATAGCCGCGAGCCCAGCTCGACATGTCATAGCCCTCGACCGTGTTCATGTCTACGTCGACGGCGAGCAGGTAGTTGCAGCCCTCGGCCTGATGCTCCACGACCTCGTCGAGGAAGTGCCGGGCGGTCATCCGCTTGCCCTGCAGTCTCCCCTCCATGTCCGCGATGGTCAGCAGCACGGTGTCCACCGTGCCGGTGGCCGCCGCCTCGCGTAGCTCCTCCAGCGTCACCGCGAGCTAGCCCGCGAGCTCCGCCTCGGCACGCTCGATCGCCTCGAACTCCTCCTCGGGCGCGTCCGCCACGAGCCGGTGCCGGCTGTAGAACCAGAAGTAGGCGATCGCCACCAGGAAGAGCGCCGCCACGATCAAGGCAGCCGTCTCATCCACGAAGAAGACGGCGACGACCGCCGCGACGGCGAGCGCGAGCGCGACCCCGGTCGTGACGACGCCGCCCGGCGTGCTGTAGGGCCGCACGAGCTCCGGCTCGGTGTAGCGCAGCACGATGTGCGAGACCATCATCAGCACGTAGGAGACGGTGGCTCCGAAGACCGCGATCTGGATCATCCGGGCGCCGGCCTCCGCCGGCGAGGTGGCCTCGGCGTAGATCGACGCCAGCAGGAAGCCGACCAGGCCGGGCACGAGCAGGGCGACGTACGGCGTCCGCCGTCCGCTCGTGACCGAGAGCGCCCGCGGCAGGTAGCCGGCGCGGGACAGCGCGAAGAGCTGGCGCGAGTACGCGTAGATGATCGAGAAGAAGCTTGCGATCAGGCCGGCCAGGCCGACGTAGTTCACGAAGTCCGTTACGAAGGCGTTCTCGCCGTAGGCGATGCCGAGCGCCTCGGGCAGCGGGTTGTCGGAGCCCTGGATCGCGTCGGCACCGGCACCGGCCGGTGCCGTCACGAGGATCAGGGCCGCGAACAGGAGCAGCGCCATCATGCCCGCGATGATCCCGCGCGGCATGTCCCGCGTGGGATCGCGAGTCTCCTCGGCGGCGAGCGGCACGCCCTCGATCGCCAGGAAGAACCAGATCCCGTAGACGAAGGCCGCGAGGATGCCGGAATAGCCGAACGGGATGAAGTCACTCGCGCCCGACTTCGACTCGTCCGGGGCGATGTTCGTCAGGTTCGACGCGTCGAACTCCGGGATCATCCCGATCACGAACACGACGAGCGCGACCACCGCGATGGCAGTGATGGCGAACATCAGCTTCAGCGCCTCGCCGACGCCGTACAGGTGGATCGCGACGAAGAGGGCGTAGCAGGCGAGGTAGACCGGCCAACCCGATTCGATCCCGAAGATGTCCAGGGACTCGATGTAGCCCCCGATGAATATGACGATCGCCGCGGGCGCGATCGCGTACTCGATCAGGATGGCCGTACCCGTGGCGAATCCGCCAAGCGGGCCGAGCGCCCGACGGGCGAAGCCGTAGCCGGCCCCGGCGACGGGCAGCGTGGATGACAGCTCGGCGAGGCCGAGCACCATGCACGTGTACATGACGGCCATGAGGATCGTGGCGATGAGCAGGCCGCCCCAGCCGCCCTCCGCCAAGCCGAAGTTCCAGCCCGCGAAGTCGCCCGAGATGACGTAGGCGACCCCCAGGCCCGCGAGCAGGACCCAGCCCGCCGCACCCGGCTGCAGCTGGCGCCTCGCCATGTAGCCCTCGCCCGCGCGCTCGTACTCAACGCCGTGGACCTGCCGTCGACCGTCGCTAGCCACGCGAGTACCTCCGGGTTGAGCCCGGCAGCACCGGGCTTTGGTTCGAGCGACCGACCTTTGCCGAAAATATCTTCCTGCAGGGGCGAGCTGTCAAGCGAAGCTGCAAGACCTCTTGCTTGGTACCTTGGGCTCCCATGCACGGAGTCCGCCCACTGGCGCTGGGGGGCGGCCTCGTGGCCGCCGGCGAAGCAGCCGCGGGGACCGTGGCGCTGGCGGCGCTCGGTCCGATGACGGTTGCTCTCTTCCTGCTGGCATGCGCCGCCGCCACCGGGGCGACGACGGCCGGCATGGCCGCGCTCATCACCCGCCGTCGCGGACCCGGCGACTCCCCCGGGGGCTCCACCGGGCCGCCGCCGCCAGACGAGCCCGACGAGCCGCCTCCTTGGTGGCCTGGCTTCGAGCGCCGCTTCTGGGCTGAGGTGGAGCGCCGGCGGCGCACTCGCGTCTACACCCCCTAGCGCGCCAGCGCGCCGATCACCTCCTGCCACCAGGCGCGGGCCGTGTCGTCCTTCTCGCGGGCGAGCTGACGGCGGGCGTAGGACTGGATCTGCCGGGGACCGCCCACGGCGACCGTCGGCCCCGTGACGGCGAACCGCCCGTCCGTCAGCGAGACGAGCGCCCCGCGCGTCTCGCGGCGGGTGCGCAGGTGCTCCCGCACCTCCACGCCGTTGATCTCCTGTGGGTAGCCGGGATCGCCGTCCCGCTCCTCGTCCCAGCGGCGCGAGGTGAAGACCGAGGAGCCCGTCAGCCGCCCGCGCGGCACCTCGTCGCCCAGGACCGGCCCGGTGCTCCAACGCGACACCACGTCGTCCATGCCGGCGGCGACCTCCGAGCGGACCACCACGTGCAGGCGGTCGCCGGCCTCGACCCGCGTCGAGCCGCGCGGCAGCACCGCCTCGTCCCCGCGCACGATCACCGAGAGGAGCGCGTCCCGTGGGAGCCCGAGCTCGCGGACGCGGTGTCCGACCACCGCGTCCTCGGGCCCGACCGGGTACTCCACGATCTCCGCGCCCAGCCGGCGGATCGTCCCGGTCTCCGCGAGGGGGCGGGGAAGCGCGGGCTCGCTGGTCGTCACGCGCAGCCGCCTCGCGAGCGGCTCGAAGGTCGTGCCCTGGAGCAGTGTGGAGATCACCACCGCGAAGAAGACGATGTTGAAGAAGTCGAGGCTGTCCTCCACGCCGTCGATGACCGGAAAGGTCGCGAGCACCACCGGTACGGCGCCGCGGAGGCCCGCCCAGCCAAGTACCACGCGATCCGCCGTTGAGAACCGGTCGAAGGCCGTGCTGAGGAAGGTCGCGACCGGTCGTGCGACCAGCACCAGCACCAGCGCCAGGGCGGCGCCTTCGGGTGCGGCCCTGCCCAGCTCGCTGGGGAAGACCAGCAGGCCGAGTGTGAGGAACATGACGATCTGGGCGACCCACCCGAGCCCCTGATGGAACACCGTGACCGTCCGCTTGGCGGGGATGCGCGCCGTTCCGAGCGCAAGGCCCGCGAGGTAGGAGGCCAGGAACCCTGAGCCGTGCAGGGCCTCCGCCGCCCCGAAGGCGATCGCGGCGGTGGCGAGCGTGGCGACCGGGTAGAGCCCGACCGTGTCGAGTCGCACCCGCCGCAGCGACTTCGCCGCCAGCCACCCCACCGCCAGACCGGCGGCAAGGCCTATGCCGAGCTCCTCCACGAGCAGCAGCGCCATGTCGGGGGCGCCGAACTCGGGCTCTTGGATCCACTCGACGAAGCCGACCACGAGCAGCACGGCGACGGGGTCGTTGAACCCGGCCTCGCCCTCGAGGGTGCGCGCGAGCGGCCGCCGGAGTGTCGAGCCGCGCAGCAGCGCGAATATCGCCGCCCCGTCCGTGGAGGCGATGATCGAGCCAAGCAGCAGTCCCTCGAGCGTGCCCAGGTCGAAGAGCCAGATCGCCGCGACGCCGGTGACCCCAGCCGTAATGAAGGTTCCGACCAGGGCCAGTGCCAGGGCCGGCCGTAGCACCGGACGAATCTCGTCGAAGCCGGAGGTGAGACCGCCCTCGAAGAGGATCAGGCTCAGCGCGACGATGCCGATCGTCCTCGCGAGCTCGTAGTCCTCGGGCGAGCGGCCGAAGTCGATCCAGCCGGTCCCATCGGATCCGACGAGCATCCCGAGCCCCAAGAACAGGAGAAGTCCCGGCAGCCGGATGCGGGCGGCGAGGAGCGACGCCGCGATGCCGGCAGCGAGGAGTGCCCCCGCGACGAGGATCAGCTCGCCGTCGGTCACAGACACGAGACTGCCAGGGTTGTGAACGGCGCGCCTTGCGGCGGGGATCTAGTGTGACGCTATGCACGAGGAGATCTCGATCCCCGAGCTGACCGAGGCGGTCGCTCGGGTGTCGGCCCTGCTTGGCGCGCGCCAAGGCGGGGTGCTCCCGCTCGAGGGTGGCATCACGAACCGCAACTTCCGCGTGAACTTCGGCGGCACGGACTACGTCGTGCGACTGCCGGGCAAGGACACGGCGCTGCTCGGCATCGACCGCGAGGCCGAGCGGCTCGCCACGAAGAAGGCGGCCGAGCTGCAGCTCGGCCCGAAGGTGGCGGCGATGCTGGACCAGCCGCCCTGCCTCGTCACCTGGTTCGTCGAGAGCCGGGAGGTGACCTCCGCCGAGCTGCGCGAGCCCGGCACCCTCGACGAGATCGGCCGCGCGCTGCGCGGGTTCCATCAGTCCGGTCTCGAGCTGCCGACCGACTTCTACGTCTCCGAGATCGTGAGCGACTACGCCGAGATCTCGCAGAGCCGCGGCGGCACGCTGCCGGAGGGGTTTCAGCACGCGCGCGACTGCGCCCGCAGGGTGGTGAAGGCGGTGCGCAAGAACGCCGAGCACCAGCCGCGGCCGTGCCACAACGACCTCCTCACCGCCAACTTCCTGCACGACGGCGAGCGCATCGTGATCGTCGACTGGGAGTACGCCGGAATGGGCGACCCGTTCTTCGACCTGGGCAACTTCGCGGTGAACAACGAGCTCGGCGACGCCGACGAGGAGCGACTCCTCGCCGCCTACTTCGGCGAGGAGGCCACGCCGCGCCGCCGGGCGGCGCTGAAGCTGTTCCGCTTCATGTCGGACTTCCGCGAGGCGATGTGGGGCGTTGTCCAGACGAGCGTCTCCGAGCTCGACTTCGACTTCGGCGCCTACGCCGACAAGCACTTCAGGCGTCTGAGGGAGACGAGCGAGGACGAGCGCTTCCGCGGCTGGCTCAAGGAGGCCGGTGGCCGCTCTCGGTGAGCTACCGGACGCCGCCCGCTGCGTGATCGTGGGGGGCGGCGTCGGGGGAACGTCGATCGCTTACCACCTCGCGCAGCTGGGGTGGGACGACGTCGTGCTGGTCGAGCGGGACCAGCTCACGTCGGGCTCGACCTTCCACTCCGCCGGGCTCGTCGGGCAACTGCGCGGCTCGGTTTCGCTGACGAAGATGATGATGTACTCGGTCGAGCTCTACCGGACGATCCCGGGCTGGGTCGAGTGCGGCGGGATCAGGCTTGCGTCGAGCGACGAGCGCATGGAGGAGCTGCGCCGCCAGGCCGGCTGGGCGAAGACGTTCGGGCTGCCGCTCGAGCTGATCTCGGCCTCCGAGGCGCAGGAGCTGTTCCCGCTGATGTCGACGGACGGCGTGCTCGGGGCTGCGCTCCTCCCAACCGACGGCTACCTCGACCCCTCGCAGCTCACGTTCGAGCTCGCCGAGCGGGCGCGGCAGGGCGGCGCGCGCATCTTCACCTCCACGCGGGTCACCGGGATCGAGTGCGACGGCGGGCGGGTGCGCCGGGTTCGCACAGGGCGCGGCGACCTCGACTGCGAGGTGCTCGTGATCGCCGCGGGGATGTTCTCGGCCGAGGTGGGGCGGATGGCGGGGGTGCGCATCCCGGTGCAGCCGATGTCGCACCAGTACCTCGTGACTCAGCCGTTCCGCGAGCGCGACCCCGAGAAGCCGCTGCCCACGCTGCGCGACCCCGACCTGCTGATCTACTTCCGCGAGGACGGCGGCGGGCTCGTGATGGGCGGCTACGAGCGGCACTGCGCGCCGGCCTTCCTGCCCGACGGCGACGTCCGCTTCGACTCAATCCCGCCCGACTTCAACGGCCGTCTGCTGGAGGACGACTGGGACCGCTTCGAGGAGATCGTCGTGAACTCGAGGCGGCGCGTGCCGCAGATGGAGGACGTGCAGGTCACGCGCCTGATCAACGGGCCGGAGGGGTTCACGCCGGACAACGAGTTCTGCCTCGGCGAGACCTCCGTGCGCGGGCTGTTCGTCGCTGCCGGCTTCTGCGCACACGGCCTGGCCGGCGCGGGCGGGATCGGCAAGGTGATGGCCGAGTGGATCGCGAGCGGCGAGCCGACGCTCGACCTCTGGCACATGGACGTGCGGCGCTTCGGAGCCCAGTATCGCTCGCCCTCCTACTCCGTCGCGCGGATCCGCGAGACCTACGAGACGTACTACGACATCAAGTACCCCGCCCACGAGCGGCAGGCCGGGCGGCCGCTGCGGATGTCGCCGGCGAACGCGTGGCACCGGCAGCACGACGCCTTCTTCGGCGAGAAGTCGGGCTGGGAGCGGGTGAACTGGTACGAGTCGAACGCGGCGTCGGGCGACGGGTCGCTGCGTCCGCGCGGGTGGGCGGGCATTCACTGGTCGCCGGCGATCGGGACCGAGCACCTGGCCTGTCGTTCGGGAGCGGCGCTGTTCGACGAGAGCTCGTTCTCGAAGATCGAGGTGTCGGGACCGGGGGCCGCCTCGCTGCTCGAGCGGCTGTGCGACAACCACGTGGCGCGTGAGGTGGGCCACATCACCTACACGCAGATGCTCAACTCGCGCGGAGGGATCGAGTGCGACCTGACCGTCGCCCGGGTGGCGGAGGACCGCTTCTCGATCGTCACCGGCACCGCCTTCGCAAACCACGACCGCGAGGGGATCCAGCGCCACCTGCCGGCCGACGGGTCGGTGCAGGTGCACGACGTGACGTCGGCGTGGGCCTGCTTCGGGATCTGGGGGCCGCGCTCGCGCGAGGTCTTGGCGCCGCTGACGCCGCAGCCGCTCTCGAACGAGGACTTCCCGTACATGTCGCTGCGGGAGACGACCGTGGGCGACGTGCCGGTGCGCGCGCTGCGGGTGACCTACGTGGGCGAGCTCGGGTGGGAGCTCTACTGCCCGACCGAGTACGGGCTGACCCTGTGGCGCACGCTCTGGGAGGCGGGGCGGCCCTTCGAGGTGGTGGCGGGCGGATACCGGGCGATCGACTCGCTTCGGCTCGAGAAGGGCTACCGCGTGTGGGGCGCCGACGTCACGCCGGACGAGACGCCCTACGAGGGCGGGGTGGGGTTCGCGGTGAAGCTCGACAAGCCGGGCGGGTTCGTGGGCCGGGAAGCGCTGGTGGAGGCGCGGGAGAAGGGGCCGCGGGCGGTGCTGTGCTGCCTGACGCTCTCCGATCCGCGCTCGGTCGCCTTGGGCAACGAGCCGGTCCAGGCGGGCGGCTCGATCGTGGGTCGCGTGACGAGCGGTGGCTACGGCTATAGCGTGGAGCGGTCGATCGCCTATGCGTACTTGCCGCCCGAGCACGCTGCGGCCGGCACCGGGGTGGCGGTCGAGATCTTCGGGCGCTGGGTCGAGGGAGAGGTGGCCGAGCAGCCGCTGTTCGACCCATCTGGTGAGCGTTTACGCACTTGAGTGAGCCGGCGCGCAAGGGGTGGCGCGCTCGGCGCGTTGGTCTTTGAAAGGACGCCCCCAGTCGTGACCCTCCCGCCCCTCCGCCCCAGCAGGGTGGCCGTCACGGTCGCAGCCCTGCTCGCCTGGCCCGCCGCGGCGCTCGCCGCCGACCAGCTGCCCCACGCCGGGTTCAGCCTCTCCACCGAGGACCCGCCGGCGGGACACCAGGTGCGGTTCGAGTCGTCGTCGTGCGACCCGGACGGCCGGCTCGTGCGCCACGCCTGGGACTTCGACGGCGACGGCGCGTTCGACGACGCCGAGGGCCCGGTCGTGCTGAAGACGTTTCCGCGGCGCGGGGCGCGCCACATCGGGCTGGAGGTCAGGGCTGCCGGAGGAGCGACCGACGTGAAGCGGCGCACGGTGATCGTCGACACCGAGTACGCCCTGCCGCGCCCGAAGCAGGAGCGGGTGATGAGCCCGTACCCGGTGGTGCGGATCGCAGGGCGGCTGACGCGGCGCGGCGCCCGCATACGGGTGCTGTCGGTCGCGCGCGCCCCGACGTGCGCTGTCGTGAAGGTGTCCTGCCGGGGCCGCTCGTGCCCGGTTCGGCGAGTGACTCGCTTCATGGGCCGCCGCCGACCGCTCAGGTTCAAGCTCTTCCAGCGTCGCCTGCGCGCGGGGGCGGTGCTGACCGTCCGGGTCTCGAAGGGAGACGCGATCGGCAAGTACACGCGGTTCCGGATCCGGTCCGGCAAGGCCCCGCGGCGGCGCGACCGCTGCCTGCGGCCCGGTGAGACGAAGGGGAGCGCGTGCCCGCGGGAGTGAGGTCGGGGCCGTCGCCGCCACTGCTCGGCAGCGCCGCGCTCCTGGGCGTAGTCGCGTTCGCGGGCGCCCTTGGCGTCACGTTCGCGGCGGCGGGCGGCAGCGGCGAACCCGAGGCAGGCGAGCCGGTGGGGTCCCTGGCGGTCCCGATCGAGCGCTCGGCGGCCGGCGGCGATGACCTCGCGCTCGTCAGCGCCAAGCCGCTCCCCCGGCTCGGCGCGGTCGAGGCGCTTCCCGCGCTGGCTGAGCCGGCGCCCGAACCGGCTCCCGCGATGCCGGCTCGCGCCCCCACCGTCAGGGCTCGGCGGGCGGCCTCTTCCCCTGCGCCGCCCGAGTCTCACGCACCCGCGATGCCTTCCTCGTCTCCGCCGGCCACGGTCTCACCGGCTGAGCCGGTCGCTCCGGTGGTGCCCGCGCCCGAGGATCCGGCCCCGCCCGCGCCCGATCCTGCGCCGGCGCCGCCCGCACCGGCACCCGATCCGCCCTCTGTCGAGTTCGACGACTCGGGCTGAACCGTGACCCGGCTACTCGACTCCCCGAAGGTGGATGGCGCAGCGGTGACCGCCGCCGTCGAGGCCCTTCGCGATCGAGGAGCAACCTGTCAGGCGTACATCCGCAGCGGCGGAACCAACGTGTGCGTCAACGCGGTGAATGCCGGCGGTAAAGGCTGGCCCGGGTACTCGGAAGCCGCGTCCAGGCGCGCAGAGGCCGGCGGCCGCCGGATGCTTGCGGTGCTCGACAGCGGGGACATCGACGGCCGGTTCTGGATCGCATACGACATGGGCTCGGCGACGTCGCTGGCGGACCATCGCGGCCTGCTGCCGACAGCGACCTCCCGGCGCGTGCTGGCTGACGTCGCGCGCGCTTTCGACGAAGCCGCCGCCGAGGGCGTGTTCGCGTCCGAGCTCCCTCCCGACTCGGTCTTCCTGACCGGAAAGGGCGCCCGCCTCGGCGACCTGGGCACCGCGCGAGAGGGCCTCGCGGGCGCGAAGCTCGAGTTGCCGAGAAACCCGGCGTACGTGCCGCCGGAGGTGCTGAAGGGAGAGCGCGCGGGCGAGCGCTCAGGCGTTTACTTACTGGGGGCGCTGCTGCACCACCTGCTGACGGGCACGGCGCCACCGCCCAGCCGCGCGGCGCAGCACGAGAGCCGGCAACCGGAGCTCCCGGCGTCGATCAAGGCGATCGTCGAGACGACGATGGCGGACGACCCAGGCAACCGTCCGCCCACCGTGAGCGAAGCCCACGAGATGGCAAGGCGAGCGCTGCGAGGCGAGCCGCCGCTGCCGGCGCACGCGCGGAAGCGGCATGGCATGAAGGCCGGCACGAAGAGCCGCGCCGCGAA
>JBKGUS010000048.1:0-5816 GCA_046462295.1 Thermoleophilaceae bacterium
CCGGTACCTTCCGGAGACATGGCCTATGCACTGGAGAACGCGATCGACCAGTGGTCCGAGGGTGAGCGCCGGGCGAGCGAGGACCCGCGCCTCGAGGATGCCGTCGGGGCGGTGCTCGACGAGCTGATGCGCCGGCTGGGATCGGCGTTCCAGGTGACGGAGCTGGCTGAGCTGTACGGGGAGGACACCGACTGGGCCGCTGACCTGGCGAGGTCGCGATCCGCCGGGAGCGACGCGGCTTTCGCAGTCGACGCGGCGTTCGGTCGCTACGCCCGCCGCGCCGTCCGCGGCGCCGGCGCCGCAAGCCCAAGGAGCTCGAGGGCACCTTCGACCACGGTGACGAGGGCTATGGCCTCTGGCTCGACCCGGCCGTGCAGGACGATCCCGTCTACGCCGAGCACTGGGCCGGCCACCGCCCAGTCACGGTGACCGTCGAGGCCGAGCAGATCGTCATCAGGCGCGCCGGCGAAGAGCCGGACGAGGACGACTAGGGACGCTCGTGCCGCTCGCGGGCGCGTCCGCCCGCGTAGTTCGACGCTTCCCGCGCATAGCGGGCGAAGGCGGCATCCACCACGATCGCCGCGTCGGTGCTCGCGCCCCTTCGATCGGCGAGCTCGGTGGCCCAGTCCGTGCCCTCGCCGTACATGTCCGCGAGCTCGTCGAGCACGAAGCTGGAGCCGAGCCGCTTGCGCAGCTCGTCGACGATCACGGCGACGGCGCGCTCCAGGTCGGCGCGCGCGGGCTCCGGCGAGTCCGCGACGCGGCGCTCGCCCTCGCGCCACTGGAAGAGGGCGTTGTCCAGCGAGTAGGCCATCCCGGATCGAATCTAGAGGAGATGCGGGAGCGGCGGCGAAGGTGGTCCGGATGCGAGCTCGCGGCCGCACGAGCATCCGCTGGGACCGGCTCGGCCGCCTGGCGCTGCTCGGCACCCTGATCGTGATCCTGCTGCTCTACCTCTCCCCCGCCAAGCACTGGTGGGAGCAGTCGCGCACGGCGTCCGCGCAGCGCGAGGAGCTTGAGGAGCTGGGCAAGGAGAACCGCAAGCTGAAGCAGCGCGTGCGAGCGCTGCGGGACCCGGGCGCACTCGAGCGCGAGGCGCGCCGGCTCGGCATGGTGCGGCAGGGCGAGCGCGCCTACGTGATCAAGGGGTTGCCCCGGTAGGTCGCGTCGGCGCCGAGCGCCTCCTCGATGCGGAGCAGCTGGTTGTACTTCGCCACGCGATCGGAGCGCGAGGGCGCGCCGGTCTTTATCTGCCCGCACCCCGTCGCCACGGCCAGATCCGCGATCGTCGTGTCCTCGGTCTCGCCGGAGCGGTGTGACATGACCGCCGTGTAGCCGGCCTCCTGCGCCATGCGAACCGCGTCCAGGGCCTCGCTGAGCGTGCCGATCTGGTTCACCTTGACGAGGATCGAGTTCGCCACGCCCGAGTCGATCCCGCGGCGCAACCGCTCCGTGTTGGTGACGAAGAGGTCGTCGCCGACCAGCTGCACGCGCTCGCCGATGCGCCCGGTCAGCAGCTTCCAGCCGTCCCAGTCCTCCTCGTCCAGGCCGTCCTCGATCGACATGATCGGGTAGCGGGAGGCGAGATCGGCCCAGTAGTCGACGAGCTCGGCGGACGACAGCGTGCGGCCCTCGTGCGCCAGGACATACGAGCCGTCCTCGTGGATCTCGCTGGTGGCCGGATCGAGCGCGATCGCCACGTCCTCGCCGGGCCGGTAGCCGGCCGCCTCGATGCCGGCCATCAGCGCCTCGAGAGCGGCCTCGTTCGAGTCGAGGTCGGGCGCGAAGCCGCCCTCGTCGCCCACGGCGGTGGACAGCCCGCGGTCGTGCAGCGTCCGCTTCAGCGCGTGAAAGACCTCGGCGCCGGTGCGCAGGCCCTCCGAGAAGCTGGGCGCTCCCACGGGCACCACCATGAACTCCTGGAAGTCGACCTTGTTGTCGGCGTGGACGCCGCCGTTCAGCACGTTCATCATCGGCACCGGCAGCACATGCGCCGCCTCGCCCCCGAGGTAGCGCCACAGGGGCAGGCCGGCCTCGGCGGCGGCCGCCTTGGCCGCGGCGAGCGACACGCCGAGGATGGCGTTCGCACCCAGCCGTCCCTTGTTCGGGGTGCCGTCCAGCTCGACCATGGTCCGGTCGAGCGCCTCCTGGTCCGCCGGGTCGATGCCGCGCACCGCCTCGGCGATCTCGCCGTTTGCGTTCGCGACCGCGCGTGACACGCCCTTGCCGCCCCACGCCTCGCCGGCGTCGCGCAGCTCGACCGCCTCGAACTCGCCGGTCGAGGCGCCCGAGGGAACCGCGGCGCGCCCCGAGGCGCCGGACTTCAGCAGCAGGTCGACCTCCACGGTGGGGTTGCCGCGGCTGTCGACGATCTGCCGCGCGTGGATCTTCTGTATCTCGCTCAAGCCGTCTCCACCCGCTGTCTGAACCGATCAGCCGCCCGGCGAAGGGCGAGCTCGGGGTCCTCCCCGGCCTCGACAGCATCCCGCACCGCGGCGAGGAGTCGCTCCCCGGGGTCCGCGGAGTCGCCCTTCCACTCGTGCCCGGCGCCCTTGGCGCGGCGCAGGACCTTCTTCGCGTAGAGGGTCGACGGCAGCGTGTCCGGGATCGGCCCGAACACCTCCCCGCTCCCCTCCTCGTCGCGCTTGATCTGGTCCCAGTTGCGCACGACGTCGCCCGCCGTCTCGGCCGCGCGGTCGCCGAACACGTGCGGGTGGCGCCGGATCAGCTTCTGCCGGCAGTGCTCGGCGACCTCCGCGAGGCTGCCCTCGCCGCGCTCCTCGAGCAGGAGCGAGAGGAAGTAGACCTGGAAGAGCACGTCGCCGAGCTCGTCGAGCAGCTTCGCGTCGTCACCCGAGTGCGCGGCGTCCGCCAGCTCGTACGCCTCCTCGACCGTGTGCGGCACGATCGAGCGCTCGTCCTGCTCGCGGTCCCAGGGGCATTCGCGCCTGAGCAGGCGTGTGATCTCGTCGAGCCGCAGGAGCGCGGCCGAGAGATCGCCGGCCACTACTGCTCGGGAGCGGGCTGCGGCTGGGGCGTGGGCGTCGGGCCGCCGGGGTTGCCGCCCGATGCCGGACCGGTGTCCTGCTCCTTAGGAGCGTTGGAGCACTCCTCGATCCGGTAGTCGTCGGCGCACTCGGTCTGCTCGCGGTAGTCCTCGCGGAACTGCTTGACGAACTCGTCGAGGGCCTTCTGCTGGCGCTCCGAGCGCAGCAGGTTGCGGATCGTGTCCTTGGACTGGTCGAGCGACTGCTGAGACTCCGGCGTGATCTTGCTGACCTCGAAGACGTACCAGCCGAACTGGGTCTTCACGGGACCCTCGAGCGCGCCCTTCTTGGCCTGGAACACCGCGTCGTCGAGCGCCTTGTCCTGCTGGCCCTTGGCCACCGCCGGGAGCAGCCCGGCCTGGGCCTTGGACGCCTCGTCGATCGAGTACTGGTTCACGACCTTCTTCCAGGACTGGCCGTCGTTGAGAGCGTTGCGGGCCTGTTCGGCCTTCGCCTCGGTCTTCGTGAGGACCACCCGCAGGTCACGCCGCTCCGGCTGGGCGAAGCGCCGCTTGTTCTTCTCGTAGTACTCCTCGATGTCCGCGTCGGTGACCTTCGCCGCGTCCTGGGTCACCTTCTGCGTGAGCTTCTGCTGCAGCTCGTTGAGCTTGACCCGGAAGAGGATGTCCTCCTCGGTCATGCCCGAAGTCTTGATGAACTCGTTGTAGGCCTTGTCGGTTGGGAAGGCCTGCTTCTTCTGGTCCTCGAAGGACTTCCGCACCGACGCGTCGCTCACCTCGACGCCCTGCTCCTCAGCCTCCTGCTCGACCCACTCGGCCTGGATCAGGAACAGCATGACCTCGCGCTTGAGCGTGTCGTACTCCTGCTCGCACTGCTTCTTGAGCGCGGCCTCCGACTGTTGCTTCTGCCCCTTGGGGAGCGGGGCGTCCTTCTTCGCCGCGACGCACTTGGTGAACTCCGGCGGGTCGGGCACGACGGTCTCCGCTCCCTGCGCCTGACCGCTGACCGCGGTCTTGAGCCACTTGTCGAACTCCTCCTGCGTGATCTCCTCGTCGCCGACCGTTGCGACGGACCCCGATGGGACCGAGTCGGAACCGCCGCAGCCGATTACGGCGGCGGCGCCGAACGTGAGGAAGGCGGCCGAGACGAGTGACTTGATGGAGGCGTAGTTCATCGATGCGAGGTGTAACCCGGGAACGTAAAGGTGGCTTAAGGATCGCCTTGGGCGAAAGCGGTCGCGAAGGGTAGCGGACGCTTATCCGGGCTCCGTGGCGACCTCAAGGATCGCCTCCGCCGCTGTCACCACCGCCCGGAAGCGCTCCGACGCCTCGTCGGGCAGCCGCACGCGCACGGTCGAGCGGCCCGACTCGTAGATCGCCTCCGGCACCCGCTCGCGCAGCGTCCGCGATCCGTTCGATTCGAGCTCGATCGGCGTGACGGCCATCCTGCCCTGGCGGAAGTCGACGGAGCGCGCCCCGGCGCGGCCCAGCTTGATGCGCGCGTCCTGCAGCCGGATCAAGTTGTCGAGCGGCTCCGGCACCGGGCCGAAGCGATCCTCCAGCTCCTCGCGCAGCACGATCAGCTGGGCAACCTCGCGCGCCCCGGCGACGCGCCGGTGCACCTCGATCTTGGCCGCCTCGTACGGCACGTAGTCGCCCGGCACGTAGGCGTCGACGGGCAGGTCGAGCCGCACCGGCTCGGCGGCCTCCTCGGCCGAGTCGCCGGCGAGCAGACGAACCGCCTCGTCGAGCATGCCGACGTAGAGCTCGAACCCAACCGCCGCCACGTGGCCCGACTGTTCCTGACCGAGCAGGTTGCCGGCACCGCGGATCTCGAGGTCGCGCATAGCGATCTTGAATCCGGAGCCGAGCTCCGTGTAGTCGGACAGCGTGGCCAGGCGCCGGCTCGCGTCCTCGGACAGCGCCGCCGCGCTCGGGTACAGCAGGTAGGCGTAGGCACGCTCGCTGGAGCGGCCCACCCGCCCGCGGATCTGGTAGAGCTGGGCGAGCCCGAAGGTGTCCGCGCGCTCAACGATCAGCGTGTTGGCGGTGGGGATGTCGAGCCCCGCCTCCACGATGCTCGTGCAGACGAGCACGTCGCCGTCGCCGCGCAGGAACTGGAGCATGGTCTTCTCGAGCTCGCCCTCCGCCATCTGGCCGTGCGCGACGAGCACGCGCGCATCAGGCACGAGCGCACGGATGCGCTCGGCGGTCTCGTCGATGGTGTCGACCCGGTTGTGCAGGAAGAAGGTCTGCCCCTCGCGGGCCAGCTCGCGCTTGATGGCGGAGGCGACCAGCTCCTCGTCGTACTCGCCGACATAGGTGCGGACCGGCCGCCGGCCCTCGGGCGGGGTCTCGATCACGGTGATGTCGCGCAGTCCCGCCAGCGACATCTGGAGCGTGCGCGGGATCGGCGTGGCCGACAGGCTCAGGACGTCCACACGCAGCTTGAGCTGGCGCAGCAGCTCCTTCTGCTTCACGCCGAAGCGTTGCTCCTCGTCGACGATCAGGAGGCCGAGGTCCTTCGGGCGCACGTCGCGCGAGAGCAGGCGGTGGGTGCCGATGAGGATGTCGACCTCGCCGCGGGCGAACGCGGCGACCGCCTCGCGCGTCTCCTTCGGCGTGCGGAAGCGCGAGACCATCTCGATCCGGAACGGGTAGTCGCGCAGCCGCTCCCTGAAGGTGCCGAGGTGCTGCTGCGCCAGCACGGTGGTCGGGACGAGGAACATGACCTGCTTGCCGTCCTCGGCGGACTTGAACGCGTCGCGCAGCGCGACCTCGGTCTTGCCGTAGCCGACGTCGCCACAGA
>JBKGUS010000049.1:0-32691 GCA_046462295.1 Thermoleophilaceae bacterium
GCTACTCGTCGGAGAGCGTCGTGGAC
This sequence comes from Thermoleophilaceae bacterium, assembly GCA_046462295.1. GTDB lineage: Bacteria > Actinomycetota > Thermoleophilia > Solirubrobacterales > Thermoleophilaceae > JACVRW01. Next base: position 27 of record JBKGUS010000049.1, read on the forward strand.
GTGCGCCTGCGGGTCACGGACACCGGCTTCGGCGCAGACACCGAAACCAAGGCGCTTGAGGTGGGCAACAAGGCACCGGTCGTCTCGTTCACCGCGACGCCCAACCCGGCTGTGGACGGTCAGACCGTTCGCTTCGACGCCGGAGCGACCCAGGATGTGGACGGCAGCATCGCCAGGCTCGAATGGGATCTCGACGGCGACGGGACGTTCGAGACCGACACCGGCACGACCACGACCACCAGCCGCGTGTACGACACGCTCGGCACTCGCACGGTGGGCCTGCGCGCGACCGACGACGAGGGCAAGGCGGGCACCGGCTCGCTCCCGGTGACGATCAACAGCGGCGGGGTCAGCAGCTACGGCGACAGCGTGCTCGACACGCCCGGCCTGGTCGGCTACTGGCGCCTGGGCGAGTCGAGCGGCACCACGCTCGCCGACAGCAAGGGGACGAGCCATGCCACCGCATTCGGTCCTGTGCTCGGCGTGCCCGGCGCGGTCGCGAACGACCCCAACACGTCCGCGCGGTTCGACGGCACCGACGACTACGCCCGCGCCAGCGTGGACCTCTCCTCCGCCAGCGCCATCACAGTCGAGTTCTGGCTCAACTGGAACGCCTACGAGGGCAACGACGATCTCGCGCTCGAGCTGACCGACAACTTCAACAACGCCCCCGGCGGGTTCATCATGGACCCGAACGCCCCGCAGAACGGCGGGACCATCGGCGTCGGGATGGGCAGCGGCACCGCCCGCAACAACGTCTTCTTCGCCCGGCCGAGCGCGGGCCAGTGGCATCACTACGCGGTCGTGATGGACCGCACCGCACCCGCGGCACAGCAGATCACCCCCTACGTCGACGGGCAGCCGGTGAGCTACACGAAGAACTCGAGCGGCACGGGCGGTGGCTTCGCCAATGCCAACCTCTACTTCATGTCGCGCGGCGGGACGTCGCTGTTCGGCGCCGGCGACATCGACGAGGTGGCTATCTACAACCGGGCCCTCAGCGCGAACACGATCGGCGAGCACTTCGGGAGCCAGGGCGCCAACCGCCGGCCCAACGCATCCTTCACGGCGTCGCCGAACCCGGCCAAGACCAACCAGACGATCACCTTCGACGCCTCCGCCTCCAGCGACCCCGACGGCACGATCGACATGTACCAGTGGGACCTGGACGGCAACGGCAGCTTCGAGACGGGCAGCGGCAGCAACCCGGTGGTCACGCGCTCGTACTCCGCTGAGCAGGAGCTCACGGTCAAGCTGCGGGTGATCGACGACGCCGCCGGCGCGGACACGGAGAGCAAGGCGCTCAGCGTCGGGAACAACGCGCCGACCGCCGCCTTCACCGTCGCGCCGAACCCGACCACGGTCGGGCAGGTCGTGAGCTTCGACGCCGCCGGCTCGGGCGACATGGACGGCACCATCGCGAAGTACGAGTGGGACCTCGACGGCAACGGCACCTACGAGACCGACACGGGCACCACCCCCACGGCCACGCGGTCGTACGCCACCGGAGGCTCCGTGGCTACGGGCCTGCGGGTGACCGACAACGACGGCAAGTCCGCGACGGCCACGCGCTCGCTGAGCGTGAAGAGCGCCTCCTACCGCGACCTCGTGCTCGGCACCACGGGCTTGCGCAACTACTGGCGCATGGGCGAGACGAGCGGAACGCAGTTCGCCGACAGCGCGGGCGCGGCCCCCGCCACGATCGCGAGCGCGACCCTCGGCGTGGCGGGCGCGCTGGCGGGCGACGCCGACGGCGCGGCCCAGTTCGACGGCACGAGCAACCACGCGCGCGCGGCGCTCAACCTCTCGAACACGAGCGCGCTCACCGTGGAGTTCTGGCTCAAGTGGGACGCATTCTCGAACAACGACGACCTGGCGATGGAGTTCACCTCGAACTTCAACCAGAACGCCGGCGGCTTCCTGATCGACCCGAACGCGGGCAGCAGCGTCGGCCTCGGCATCGGCATCGGTGGCTCGCGGAACACCTCCTACTTCACGCGGCCGAGCGCCGGCCAATGGCATCACTACGCAGTGGTGATGGACAGCGCCGCACCGGCGGCGAACCAGATCACGCCGTACGTCGACGGCGTCGCAGTGCCGTTCACGAAGGGCAACCTCGGCGTCGGCGCCGGGCCGTTCGCCAACTCGACGCTGTACTTCATGTCACGCAACGGCACCGCCCTCTTTGGCGGCGGCGTGCTCGACGAGCTGGCTCTCTACGGCCGCACGCTGGACGCCGCCACGATCGCCGAGCACTACCAGGCCGGCCTCCCCTGAGCCCCGCAAGTTGGCCCGCCGCGCCGGCGTTGGTCGGGCATGACCGAGCACGCACCCGCAACGCTGCGCGACGGGTTCCTGCGCTCCGCGGAGCGGGCGCCGGCACGCCCCGCCCTCGAGGTCGAGGGCGACACCCTCAGCTACGCCGACCTGCGCTCGCGCGCCGCGTCGCTCGCCGCCACGCTCGAGCGTGAGCTGCCCGACTGCGATCCACCGCTGACGGCTGTCTTCGGCGCCCGCAGCGCGACCGCCTTCGCGGGCGTCCTGGCCGCCCTCCTCCGCGGCCACGGATACGTGCCGCTCAACCCCAAGTTCCCCGCCGATCGCACGGCCGTCATGCTGTCGCGGGCGGGCTGCCAGGCCGTGATCGTGGATGAGGCCTGCGTGGCTCTGCTCGACGAGGTCCTGCTCTCGATCGAGGCCGAGCTCGTCATCGTGATCCCCGGCAGCGACGACGTGACGGACCTCGCGCAGAGGTGGCCCTCCCATCGCTTCGTCAGCGCCCCCGAGCTCGCGCCCGCAAGCGCCTGGACGCCGAAGCCGGTCGACCCGGACGCCATCGCGTATCTGCTGTTCACCTCGGGGAGCACCGGCATCCCGAAGGGCGTCATGGTCGCCCACCGGAACGTGCGGGCCTTCATCGACATCATGGTGGAGCGCTACGGCATCACAGCGGCCGATCGCTTCTCTCAGACCTTCGACACGACCTTCGACCTATCGGTCTTCGACATGTTCGTGGCCTGGGAGCGCGGCGCGTGCGTCTGCTGCCCGCCCGAGCAGGCGCTCATGGCGCCCGGCCGCTTCGTGCGCGAGAGCGAGCTGACCGTCTGGTTCTCGGTCCCCTCGACCGCTGTCTTCATGCGCAAGCTGAAGCAGCTCAAGCCGGGCAGCTTCCCCACGCTCCGGTGGAGCCTCTTCTGCGGCGAGCCGCTGCCTGCCGAGACGGCCCGGGTGTTCGCGGCCGCCGCGCCGCAGTCGGTCCTCGAGAACCTCTACGGCCCCACCGAGCTGACCCTCGCCTGCACGCTGTACCGCTGGGACGACGAGCGCTCGCCGGAGGAGTGCGCGCTGGGCGTCGTCCCGATCGGCGATCCCTACCCCGGCATGACGGCGATCGTGGTCGACGAGGAGCTCCGCGAGGTCGCCGCAGGCGAGGACGGCGAGCTGCTGATGACGGGCCCCCAGATGACGCTCGGGTACTGGCGCGATCCCGAGAAGACGGCCGCGGCGTTCGTCGTGCCGCCCGGACGGGAACAGGTCTTCTACCGCACCGGCGACCGCGTGCGGCGGCCGCTCGGCGACGGCCCGCTCACCCACCGCGGCCGCGTCGACCATCAGATCAAGGTGCTCGGTCACCGCGTCGAGCTGGGTGAGATCGAGGCCGCGATGCGCGAGGAGTCGGGCGCCGACGCGGTCGTGGCTGTGGGTTGGCCGCCCACCCCAGCCGGCGTGGGTGGGGTGGTCGGCTTCATTGGCGACCTGGCCGTGGACGTGGAGGACCTACGCGAGGCGCTGGGCCGCCGCCTGCCGGCGTACATGGTGCCGCGCGAGGTGCGCCTGCTCGCCGAGCTGCCGCTGAACGCGAACGGGAAATACGACCGCAATCTCCTGCGGCGCAGCCTCGACGAGACACCCGAGCCGAGCTTGCGCTGACGCGCGAGAAAGCCCGCGGGTCGCCCGTTGGTCCCATGATGAGCCCCCCTCCCGGTGCCACCCTCGCTGCATCGATCAAGGACCAGGTCGCGCCGGTCCAGCGCGAGACGCGCCGGGAGGCGCGGGCCGGCCTGGCGATGTCCATCGCCACGTTCTCGATGGCGGCCGCCTCCGCGATTCAGGCGGTCCTCTACCTCAGCCTGTTCGGGACGGACGGTCGGACCGACGGCTTCTTCGTCGCGTTCGCGGTCTACACCACCTTCGGCGTGTTCAGCCAGAGCCTGCGGCTGACCTCGGTGCCCCTGCTCGTCGAACCGGGGGCGCGTCTGACCGGGCGCGAGTTCGCCGCTTCGCTCGGCTTGATCGCCGCACCTGTCGTGTTGGCGATGATCCCGCTGGCAGGACCGCTCGCCGAGCTGCTGGCACCGGGCCTGAACCCGGCTGACCGGGCGGTGACGGAATCGGCGCTGCCCGTGCTCGGCGGCGCCATGGTGCTCCAGCTCTGGGCGGCGGGGGCGGCCACGCTGCTTGCCATCCGCGGGCGCTTCCGCGCCGTCGCGACGAGCTACATCGCGGGCGCAGCGGCCGGCCTGGCCACGTTCCTGGGCCTGATGGACACGGCCGGGGAGCTGAGCCTCGGTTGGTCGATGCTGGCGATGGCGGTCGTGACGTGCAGTTGGATGCTCGTGGGCCTCCGCGGCTCCGGTGGGCTCGGCGCCCGCCGCCGCCCGCTCAGGCTGGGGACGGCCATGCGGCACACCGGGCTGCTGCTCGGCCGGACCGCCGTCTACCTGGCCTTCCACATCCTCTTCGTCATCACGCTGGCCTTCGCGAGCCACGCGGCGGCCGGCGATGCCACGGTGCTCTCCTACGCCTACCTCTTCGTCAGCTACCTGGTGGCCGGCACGGGAATGGCGCTCGGCATGTCGCGGATCCCGGACATGACCCGCGCCGCCCGCGAGGAGCGCCGCGCCGTGCTAGCCGAGACGGTTCCCGCCGGTTTCCGCTACTCGGTCCTGCTCGTGGCCCCGGCCATCGCGGTGCTGGTGACGGCCGGCGCCCCGCTGGCGCACGACGTGTTCCCTGACAGCCTCGGCAGCCACGGCGTGGAAGCGCTGAGGACCTTCACGCTCCTGCTCGTGCCGTGGACGCTGGCGGCGCTGCTCGTGAACTTCCTGCTCCCGGCCCTGTTCGCCGTGGGGCGCGCCGGCCTGCTGAACGCGCTCGCCGCGCCGCTCGTGGCGCTGCACGTCGCTGCCACCGCGGTCGGCAGCTCGCTGTTCGGCGTCGAGGGCGCGATCGCGGCGTTCGCCGTCGCGCCGGGCTGCTTCGCCGCGATCCTGCTCGTGGCCGGCGCCGGGCCCGGCTGGCGCACGCTCGCCGGGGAGCTCGGCTTCGACGGAGTGCGCTTCCTGCTGCTGTCGGCACTGGCCTTCGGCGGGGCGATGGCGCTGGCCACCGTGCTCGGTAGCGGCGTCGCCGCGGCCGCACTCGCGGGCGTGGCCGGCTCCGTGGCCTACGCGGCCGGCCTGTGGCTCGTGGCGCGCCGGCAGCTCGACGTGCTCTTCGGCGCGGTCCTGCGACCCAACCCGGCATGACGAAGACGCTCGTCCGGCCGGCGCGGACCGTCCGGACGACGTCGGCACCGCGCGTGCGGCGGCCGTCCCCGGACGTGCTCGCCGTCGCGGCGCTGCTCGTCCTCTTCGGCATCCTCACCGCACTGACGTGGCGCAAGTGGGGCGTGCCGGAGATCGACGCCGGAGCGGAGCTCACGACCGCCGATCTGGTGGCGCGCGGCGAGTTGCCGTACGACGACGTCCGCTACTACTACGGCCCCCTCGGGCTCTACGCGCTGGCGTTCGCCTTCAAGGTCTTCGGCGCGAGCTTCACCACCGCCTTTGCATTCGGGCTGCTGCAGGCGGCCGCCATCCTCGGAGTCTTCTACGCCCTCGCCCGTCAATGGCTTCGGCCACTGCCGGCGGCGCTCACCACCGCCGTGCTGCTCGCGATCGGTTTCTCGGGCACGGCGTTCAACTTCGTTCTCCCCCATACCAACTCGGCCACGTTCGGGATCCTCTTCCTGCTGGTCATGCTGCTGGCGCTCGCGCGCAAGAACCCGTTGGGCGCGGGCATCGCCGTCGGCCTCGTGGGGCTCACCCGGCCGGAGTTCGCCGCCGTGGCGGCGGCCGCCGCCTTGGCGTACCTGCTCGGCACCTGGCGCGAGCGGGGTCGGGCGGGGGCGCTTCACGCCGCCTGGAGGCTCGCGCTGCCGGGGATCGCGGTGCCGGTTGCCGTGCTCGGCGCATTCGCGGCGCAGGTCGGGGCGAGCCGGCTGATCACCGAGAACCTGTGGCCGCTCGACTTCATCCGCATCGCCGGCTTCCGCACGCAGGAGCACTGGATGCCGTTCACGCCGTCGAGCTTCGCTGCCCTCGGCCTTCGCGCGCTCGTGTACGGCGGCTTGCTCGCCGCCCTGGCCGCGACGGCCCGGCGCTGGAGTCGCGGCGACGGCGGGCGCGCGGCCGCGCTGTGGCCGATCCCGGCCGCGCTCCTCGCCATCGCCCTATTCGACGGCCTGCTTCGCGCAACCGGATTGCTCGCCGGCCAGCGCTCGGCGATCGAGGACGAGATCACGCATCTCATGCTGGGGATGACGTGGCTGCCGGCGCTGGCCTTCGCCGCCGCCGCCTGGTGCACGGTGCGCTTCCTCCGGCACGGCAACTCCCCGCTCGGCGGCTCGTGGGCGGTCGATCTGGCGCTGGTCACGGCGGCCGCGGCGCTCGGCCTGCGGGCGTACAACGCCTTCGCCACCGAGGGCTCCTACGCGCCCTACTACGCCGCGCCGCTCGTGCTCCTGCTCGGCATCCTGCACGCGCGCATCGGCGACCGCGTGCCGGCCGCGCGCGTGGCCGTCCTCGCCGTGCTCGGGCTGGTCGCGGCCGGCCTGGCCGGGTACGCGCTGCGCGGTCTCTACGCGGACTACACCACCACCGTCCAGACCCCGCGGGGGAGCTTCGTCACCAGCGCGCCATCGGCGGCCGCGCTCCAGGGCGCGGTCGACCGCGTGGTGCGCGACACCGAACCTGGCGAGCCGATCCTCGCGGCGCCCGCCGACGGCGGTCTCTACTTCATGACGGGCCGCGACCCCGCGCTCTACGAGGTCATGCTCCTCCCCGGTCTGCTCGACTCGCCCGCCGACGAGCTCGGCGCAATCGCCGACCTGCGGCGTGCCCGTGTGCGCACCGCGGCGATCGCTGCCCGCGACTTCAGCAAGTGGGGGTCGGGCGCGCGGTTCGGCGTCGACTACAACCGCGTGCTCGGCGGCTGGCTCGAGGCCCAGACCACCGCCCGTGTGGCCTTCGGCACGATGGACGACCCCCAGGCCGGCACGAACCCCTCACTCGGTGTGGAGGTGCTCACCCTCGGCGCGACGTCCTCTCGGCCCGCCGTCTACGTGGGGCGGCGCGGTTGCGACGACCGGCGCGAGCTGGCGGCCGTCTCGCGGTCGCGCCCGCTGTGCGACATCGCCCGTGCGATCGAGATGGCGCCCCCGGGTTGGCGCGTCCTGCTCGCCCCGGGCAGCTATCCGGCGCTGACGGTCGACGCGCGCGCCAGACGTCACTACGACGTGGTCGTGGAGGGCGACGGAGTCGTGCGGATCCCGCGGGTGGAGATCGCCGGCGGTGCGAGCGGCCTGCGCTTCGAGCGGCTGCGGCTCACCGGCGCGCCGGAGGGCCCGACCTTCGCGGTGACCGAGGACTCCGGCGCGATCGGCCTCGCCCGCTCTCGCGTGCGCGGCGAGGGTCAGCACGCGATCGAGCTGCGCTCCGGCACCCGTGACGTTGTGATCGAGCACAACCGCATCCACACCGAGCGCATGGGCAGCGGGATCGTGATGGTGTCGCAGGCGCCTGTCCCCGGCGCTCCGGAGGAAGTCGAGGCGCAGCCGCCCATCCGCGACGTGGTCGTGCGCGGCAACCACTTCGACGGGATCGCGCTGGACGGCATCCGCCCGGCGAACTTCAGGCGGCTGACCGTCGTCCGCAACGAATTCGAGGGCATCAACGCGACGGACGAGCACAACGACGTGCTCCAGGTGGTGTGGGGCGGCCGCGGGCTGGTGTTCCGCGACAACGTCGTGCATCACAACACCGGCCAAGGGCTGTTCATCAAGGACGGGCGCGTGCACGACGTCACGATCGAGGGCAACGCCTTCGTGCAGAACCGTCGCAGGACGGCCTCGGAGGCCTACGCGGGCAGCCCCATCCAGCTCTACGACACCGTCGGCGTGCGCATCATCGGCAACACCGTCTGGGACAACGACAACGCCGTCCTGCTCAGAACCGGCGTGCGCGACGCGACGATCAGGGACAACATCCTCGAGGGCCTCGTGGCCGAGACGCAGAGCGTCCCCGAGCTGCAGGCCGCGGTCGACCAGGACCACAACCTCGTCGCCTCCGGATGGAACTGGGGCGAGGACGGCGTCGTCGGCCCGAACGACATCGCTGGAGAGCCGCAGTTCGCCGACCCCGCCGCGCTGGACTACCGGCTCAGGCCGGGGAGCCCCGGCTTGGGCCTGGGGGCCGGGGCCGCCGCGGAAGGACCGCCGTGAGAGACCCGTTAGTGGCCTAGAGGCCCGCCGCACACTATGACGCACGACTCGATCTCCCCATCCGCCGTCCGGCAGCTGTTGCTCTCGGAGTGCGCCGACGCCCTGGCGGCCCTCGGCATGACCCCGGCCCACGTGCCCGACGACTTCGACCTGCGCGCGCACGGGGTCGTGGACTCGCTCGGCTTCCTGGAGCTCGTCACGATGCTCGAGGAGGAGCTCCAGCTGGAGGTGGACCTCGACGTGCTGGCGCCGGAGGAGCTGACGACGGTGGGGCCGCTCGTGGAGGCCGTTGCGCTCCAGGCCGCGACTGCACGCGGGTCTGCGCCCGCGGCGTCGTCCAACGGCTTCGCCCGCTCGGCGCCATGAGGAACGAGCGCCTGATCCCCGGCGCGCGCAAGCGCTTCCTCCAGGTCCTGGCGCTCCACGCGCCGGGCGCGGACACCACGCGGGTTCGGCTGCATCGCATGCGCGGCGTGCAGGTGGGCGAGGGGGTCTTCATAGGGACCGACGTCCTGCTGGAGACCTCGCACCCGGAGATGATCCGGATCGGAAACGGCGTCGACATCGGCGCCAGGACCATGGTCGTGGCGCATCAGCAGGGCGAGGAGCAGCGCGAGGGCGTGACCGTCGAGATCGAGGACGACGTCTTCATCGGCCCCGGCACGATCATCCTGCCGCACGTGAAGATCGGCCGCGGCGCCGTGGTGCACGCCGGCAGTGTCGTGACGAAGGCGGTACCGCCGCTCACGATGGTGCGAGGCAACCCGGCCGAGCCGGTGGCGCGCTGCGGAGTACCCCTGGGCCGCTCGACGCCCCTGCGCCAGTTCTACCGGCAGCTCCAGCCGCTCTAGAGCGCCAAGGGTGCTCGGACCGGCACGGATAGGCGTGGTGCCGGCGGCGGAGCGCGCGCTCCGGCCGAACCTTTTCGCGGCGCTCGAGGCCGCGTATCCGGTGCGGTTCGAGGGGCGTCCCGCCGGCGCCTACGGCGAGCTCGACGGCGTCGTCTCTTTCGGCCCCGTCGGCGCGGCCGCACTTCGCCGCTCCCCTCCCCCCGTCCCGTGCCTGATCGCGACCGGCGAGGAGACGGCGGCGGCCTCCGGGGCGGCCATGGCGGCGCTCTCGAACGATCCCCGCCTTCAGCGGCCGCTTCGCGGCGCTCGCCTCACCGAGACCCGCGTGCGAGCGGTTGCCTCCGACGGCCGCACCGAAGTCCTCGCACGCCTGAGAGGAGCGCCGGCCTGGACGCGCCGTGAAACTCCCGCCGGTCCGCTGGAGGTCGCGGCCGCCGCGCCGTCCGAGCTCGGGCCAGACGAGGCCCTGCGGGAGCGGCTCTGGCCGGGCCGCTCGCTTGCCCTCCTTCCGCTTGCGCACTTCCTCGCCGAACGCAGCGCCGACCGGCGCTGGCGCCCACCACGCCTGCGCGCCGCCATCGTCATCGACGATCCCAACCTGCACTGGCCCACCTACGGGCGCGTGCGCTACGCGGAGCTCGTCCAGCACGCAGCGGCTCACGGCTACCACGCCGCCATGGCCATGATCCCGCTCGACGGCTGGGTGGCGCATCCCCGCGCGGCGCGGCTCTTCAGGAAGGCACCGGAGCGGCTGTCGCTCTGCATCCACGGCAACGACCATTCCGGGCCGGAGCTCGGACGCCCGCGCTCCGACGCGGAGGCGCTCGCTCTCGCCCTGCAGGCGCTGCGGCGGATGGACGCCTTCCAGCGGCGCTCGGGCATCCCGGTATCGCGGGTCATGGTCCCGCCCCACGAGCGCCTGAGCGAGCCCGTAGCCCACGCTCTCCGCGCATGCGGCTACGAGGCCGTGTGCACCACCCGCCCGTACCCCTGGCTCGCGGACACGCCGGACGTGCCTCCGTTCACGCATCCCGCGGACTCCGGCCCGCTGGCCGGCTGGGCGAGCGCGGACCTGGTCGCGGGCGGCCTCCCGGTGCTGCTGCGCTCCGCATTCACCCATCCCCGCGAGGACCTGGCGCTGCGCGCCTTCCTTGGCCAGCCGCTCATTCTCTACGGTCACCACGACGAGCTCGACGACGATCTCACGCTGCTGGCCGACGCCGCGGCGGACATCGGGCGCCTCGGAGAGGTCGACTGGGGACCGCTCGACCGGATCGCCCGCCACAGCGTGGAGATCCGCCGCGAGGGTGCGACGCTGGCGGTGCGCCCGCTGGCACGGCGCGTCACCGTCAGCGTGCCCGAAGGTGTCGAGCGGCTGACGGTCGACGCGGCGGCGGTGGCGGCACTGGGCGGCGCGCGAGTGATCGTCCACTCCGGCGCGCGCGAACGGCCTCTGATGCCGGGCGAAGGCATTCCGGCGACCGGGCCTGCGGAGACGGAGCTGATCGTCGACGTGGCCTCCCGCCCGCCGAGCTCCAACGGCCACGTGGCGCACTCGCGGAGGCTGTGGCCCGTCGCCCGCCGCGTCGTGAGCGAGGGCCGCGACCGCCTGGCGGGCGTGCGGCCCTAGACCCGGTCCTAGGCCGCGCGGGCCTCGGCGAACGCCGCCTGCCCCGCCGGGGCGAAGGCCAGGTCGAGCAGCCGGTCGTGGCGGGCGCTCCAGGAGTTCGCCTTCACGAACGCCTGACGCTCGCTCTCCGGCGCCCTTCCGCGCGCGAGCGCCGTCCGCACGGCGTCCAGGAAGCCGTCGCCGTCCCGGGCCAGCACAACGCGGTCGTCGATGCCGCGCATCGGCGGCAGGTCGACTGCGGCCACGGGGAGGCCGCCGGCGAGGTATTCGAAGACCTTCAGCGGGCTCATCGTGGCCGTGAGCGGCGACGGGAGGTGCGGCACCAGGCCCACGTCGGCGGATCGGATCAGGTTCGCCACGTCGGCGCGCGACAGCGGTGGATGGAGCTCGACGTTCGGCGCCGCCCTCAGCGGCGCAAGGTGGTCCGGGTCCGCCACCGGGCCCACCAGCAGGATGCGCGCCTCCGGAAGCTCACGGGCCACCTTCAGCAGCGCGGACACGTCCAGACGCGAGCCGAGCGAGCCCGCATACACGAGGAGCGGCCTCCGGCCGCGCGCGAGTGAGGCCGGCAGCTGCCGCCCGCCCCACTCTGCCGGCTCCAAGCCGTTCGGAACCACCAGGCTCGGACCGGTGGGGGCGATGTGGTCGAGGATGCCGGCGGAGACGGCCGCCACGCGGCACCCGCGCTCACGCATGCGTGCGTACGCCTCCTCGTAGGCGGGCCAGTACTCCTCGTAGGTCGGGTGCACGGCCCAGTCGTCCACCGCGTAGTAGGTGACCGACCGTGCCCAGGTGAAGTCGCCGAAGCCGGCCACGAGCGGGTGGGCTGTGATGACCACTGGGTCACGCAGACCGCGCCGCTCGGCCGCGCGCCGCAGGATGTCGTCGTAGCGGCGCCATGTGCGGGCCAGGGTCGAGGACGGACCGGTGGGGTCGGACCGCCGCAGCCGCAGCGGCGAGATGAGCTCGCGCCTGTCGTCGCTCGGAAACGCCGGCTCCGTCCCATCTCGGCCTTCGAGCAGGCGCACCACGCGGCTCTTGTACCGGTTGCAGACGAGCAGCCGCCCCACCCGGTCGCTCTCCAGCAGGGTGAGCGCGAGGCGGTCGTCGGGCATGTACCAGCCCCGCCCCGCCGCGACCTCCCAGGTCACGAACGAGAAGGTGAAGACGACGTCCGCTGTGGCCACCCGCAGCCTCAGCCTCCGCGACCGAGCGCTCGGTGCGCGAGGCCCAGCAAGCGGTCGCCGTGAGGTGCGGCGGCACGGACGAAAGGACGCAGGACGGGGCTCGGCGAGATGTCGAGCGCGCCCGGGAAGATCGCGACGTCGCCCCCGAAGCCGAGCTTGAAGAACGCCACGCCGTGGGCGTCATCGGACAGAGTGCCGCCGCTCTGGACGATGCGCGCAGCGTCGATGTGGATCCCCTCGAAGTCGTAGAAGCGATGGCCCGACCCCTTCGCCCAGCGGAGCCCCTCGAACTGGATCGTCTCGTTCGGCCGCACGCGCGACTTGACGCCCGACCAGCCGCCCATCTTGTACGTGACCGTGTCACCGAAGCCCACGAGCAGCGCGCTCGAGAGAATCTCTCCGTCGAGCTCGGCCAGCAACAGCGCGGCGCTCGCTCGGTCCGCGAACAGCCGCCACATGGTCCGGTAGTAGTCCGTCGGATAGGGCGTGAACCCCTGGCGGCGACTCGTCGCCTCGAGGATCCGCCCGAACGCCTCGAAGTCCGCCTCGCTGCCCTCGCGGACCGCGAGCCCCTTGCGCAGGGACTGCTTGACCGAGCGACGGTTGTTGGGGCGCATCCCGGCGAGCAGCTCGTCCTCGGACGCGCTCAGCTCCACGCGCACCGTGGCCGTCGGTGCCGCCTCGATCGCGCTCGGCGCCCACCCGTGCGCGCGCAGCGCGGGCGCCAGCTCGTGATGGCCGTCCGGCGGCTGCACCTTGAGGTAGCGGATCCGCTCCTCGCGGCCGAGCTCGATCAGCGCCCGGTGAAGGAGGGCGACCAGCTGCGGGTCGCGTGGCTCGAGCACCGGCCCGCGCGGACAGAAGCCGACGCGGCCGAGCCTGCCGAGGTCGCGCATGAGCACCTGGGCGCCGCCGACGATCCGGTCGCCGTCGCGCACCACGACGCGGATGGCCCGCCACCCAAGGACGGCCTTCACGCGCGCCCAGATGCTGGTCTGCGCATGGTGCCCGCCCGGCGTCGCGGCAAGGAACGCGTCCCACTCCGGATGTTCGGCGCCGGCGTCCACGCTCACCCGCCGGGACTGGGTCGCGGTACCGCTCGGAAGCCGCTCTGCAAGCGGGACGGCGGGCCGTCGTAAGGTGAACGCTCGCCCTGACATCCTGCTGACTGAACGGGCTCCCGCGCCGCAAACTTCCGCTCGGCCACGGCGTTGGTCTGGCGAGCGGCATGTCCCACGAATCACTCAAGGAAGCCACGCTGACCGGCGTGCGGTGGGTAATGCTCGCGCGCTGGCTCACCGACGTCCTGGCCCTCGGCGTGGCGGTCGCCCTGGCGCGGCTGCTCCCGCCCGCCGAGTTCGGCAAGGCCGCCGTCGCCCTCATATTCGTGCCGCTCGCTGCCATCGTGACCTACGAGGGGTTCGCCTCGGCGCTCGTGCAGCGCCGCTCCTTCGACGAGAGCCACCGGCGCGCCGCGGCGCTGACCAGCCTGCTTGGCGGCGCGGCGCTGAGCGCGCTCGTCTTCGTGCTCGCACGGCCAATCGCGTCCCCCCTCTTCGGCGGCGGTATCGCCGACCTGATCGCCCTGGTCTCGCCGGTGTTCTTCATCGCCTCGCTCGGCGCCGTGTCACGGGCCACGCTCCTGAGACGGCTCGACTTCCGCCGTATGAGCCTGATCGAGATCGTCGCCCTGGCATCCGGGAACGCCGTGGCGCTCGGGCTTGCGATCAACGGCGTCGACGCCGCCGCGATCGTGGCCGGCGGGCTCGCGCACACGGCCATGGCCACCGCGCTCCTGATCGCCTCCGCCCCGCCGCCGCTGCCGCGCTGGCACGGCCGCTCCCAGCGCGAGATCTCGGGCTTCGGCATCCCGGCCGCCGCCGCCGGCCTCGTGCACGTCATGTTCCAGAACGTCGACTACGCGATCCTCGCCGCGCGCCTCACCGCGCATCAGGCGGGCATCTACTGGCGCGGGTTCAACCTCGGCGTCGTGTACCAGGACAAGATCAGCGGCGTGATGATGCAGGTGGCCTTCCCGGTGTACTCGCGCACAGAGAGCCGGGATGAGCTGCGCCGCCTCCACACGCGCGCCACCCGCATGCTCGCGGCGGTCATCTTCCCGCTGCTCACCTCGCTCGTGATATTCGCGCCGCTCCTGATCCCATTCGTGTACGGCGACGCTTGGGAGCCGGCCGTGGTGCCTGCCCAGATCCTGGCGGTCGCGGGCATGATCGCGGCGATCCTCACCGGCTACCCACAGGTGATGCTGGCGGTCGGCCGGCCGCAGGTGCTGCTGCGCTTCAACCTGGGCATGCTGGCCGTCTACGCAGGCGCCGTGGGGCTCGCCTCCGGAGGCGGGCTGGTCACGGTCTCGATCGCCGTGGTCGGCGTCTACGTGGCGATCCTGCTCGCCGTCTACCACTTCCTGCTGGGTCGGGAGCTCGACATGCCGATGAGCGTCCTGCGCCACCACCTCGGCCCGGCCGTGGGCGCCTGCGCGGGGCTCGCCGCCGTGGCCCTGCCCGCGCGCGAGGCGCTCGTGGCCGTGGGTTTGCCGGCTCCTGCGACGATCGCGCTGGCCGGCATCGCCGGTCTCGCCGCGTACGCCGCGGTTCTGCGCGCCGCCTTCCCGCAGGTGTGGGCCGACCTTCGCATGCTGATCGAGAAGGTGCTCCCGCCTGTCGCCCGTCTCGCGCGGCGCCTCCAGCGGAGGCCCCCGCTGGTCGCCGCCGCCTCGCGCGGAGCGCGCTAGCCGCGGCGCGGGCGCCCGGTGAACGCCCTGCCGAACACCTCGTAGCCGAGGTCGCGTTCCGCCGCGGCCCGCTCGAGCCGGTGCGGCGCCGTCCCTGACGGGGCGAAGCCCTCGATGCCGAACGCGCAGTCGAACACTCCGTCCTCGAAGAGGGCGCGCTCGCGGGCGTCTCCGAGCCGAGCGCCGAACGGGTACGACAGCGGGACCCACTCGAGACCGAGGCGCTCGCGCAGCTCCCGGGCCGGCTCGACGATCTCGCCCTGCTCCGCCCCCGGCTCCAGGCGAGCACAGTCCGGGTGCGTCCGCGTGTGGAGCCCCACCCCGTGCCCGCGCTCGATCCACGCCTCCAGCCCATCCCAGCCCAGGTACGGCCGGTGTTCGTCCAGGAAGGCGGACAGCGGTGGCATCTCGCAGGCGTCCCAGAGCGCGTCGGCCAGCTCGTCCTTGCGGGCCATCGGCCACGTCCGGCTCGCGCCCATCAGCTCCGCCTCGTTCGAGATCGGGGGGAGCCCCTTCTCGGCCGCCACCCGGTTGTAGGCGCGGGCACAGATCTCCGCGCCGCGCAGGGCCCGCGTGGCACTCAGCTTGTTCCGCCACATCAGCGCCCCGTTTCCGACGCACGACGTGATCACGAACGTCGTGGCCGCCACGCCGTGGCGCTCGAGCACGTCGAGCGCACCGACGCGCGCCACGTCGAAGCCGTCGTCGAACGTCACGGCGAGCAGGGGCCTGTCGCCGCCGCCCGCATCCTCCACGACCTCACGCAGCGGTGCGAACCGGAACCAGCGCGCCAGCCGAGCCAGATCGCGGTCGAGCCGTTCGAGCGTGGCCCCCGCGTAGAACTCCGCGTACCAGGGCGTGGCCTCGCCCACGAAGTGGTAGTAGACGATGTCCGTCCGGCGCGAGAGCTCTCTGCGAGTACGCAGGGAGAACGGCGGGCTCGCCGCCACCCGGCCCATGGCGCGCTTGAGCGCCGCACGCGCGGTCACGGCAGCCGCAGGAGCTCGTCGAGCGTGGCTCGCACGCGCGCCCGCGCCTCGCCGTCGTCGGCGGCATCCCAGTACGTCTCCACGCGCTCCTCGCGCAGGTGTTCCGGCGCGATCCCCTGCTCGAGCAGCCGCCGGACGCACTGGCCGTGATGGATCGTCCAGTCCGAGCCGCGCGTGTAGAAGAGCGGCGGCGTCTGGGCACAGCGGGTGAAGCCCTCGCCTCGGTCGAGGTGAGTGAGGAAGAGCGCCGCGAGTCGCGCGGCGCCGGCGACGGTCTTCGCGAACAGGGTGCCCGGGTCGTCGCCGCTCTCGACTGCCGGCAGGTAGTGCCCGAGGATGTCGCCGCCGTCGACCACGGGGCTCATCAGCATCAGCGTGCCGCCGCAGAGGTGTGGATGGCCGTTTGCGAACGCAAAGGCGATCGTTGCCGTGCCGTTGTAGATCGGCGAGATCCCGCTATGGAAGTTGACCATCAGCGGGGCAGCCTCGATCAGCGCGGGCCGGTAGATCGGGCCCCCTAGGCAGACGACCACCTCGGCTTCGAGCTCGCGGAGCAGCGCGATCGAGTCCGGCGCGTTCACGTCGGACACGGTCCGGGCCAGCGGCGCCACCCGCTCGCGGTACTCGTCCTCCGCGCCCGTGAAGCGCTTCGCCACCGAGTCGCGCTGCGCCGCGCCGGGGTCAAAGCCGCGCAGCGGCCCAGGCACCGTGGCGAGCGCGCGGATCAACTCGTAGCCGGCGCCCAGGTCGCGCGCCTCGCGCCGCAGGCGGCGCAGCCGGGCGCCCGGGCCGTCGCTCGCGCGCGGCGCCGGATGTATCACGCCCGCCAGCTCGTGATCGCGCGCGATGACGCTGCAGAAGTGCTGGTGGTGGAGCGGCCGCTCGGGCGTGATGATCGCGACCCGCATGAGGCCTTCGCCCGGGGCTAGCCGGCGTACTCGAACGGCAGCTCGTCGGCGATCTCGGCAAGCCGCGGCGCGCTGCTATCGCGCTCGGAGGGGATCAGCTCGTCCACCGGCAGCGGCCACTCGATGCCGACGTCCGGATCGTTGTAGGCGATGCCCCTCTCGGTCTCGTCCGCGTAGTAGCTGTCCTGCTTGTACATCACGTCAGCCACGTCCGACGTGACGCAGAAGCCGTGCGCGAAGCCGATCGGGCAGTACGCGATGTGCATGTTGTCGTCGGTCAGCTCGAAGCCCTCCCACTGCCCGAAGGTGGGCGAGCCGCGGCGGAGGTCGACTACTACGTCGTATATCGAGCCGCGCGCACAGCGCACGAGCTTGGCTGCGCCGCGTCCGATCTGGAAGTGCATCCCGCGCACGATGCCGCGGCGGGAGCGCGAGTGGTTGTCCTGGACCATCTCGTCCGGGATCCCGAGCTCGGCGAACGCGTTCCGGCGGTAGGTCTCGCAGAAGAACCCGCGCTCGTCCCCCAGAACCCGCGGGGCAATCAGCATCGGACCTTCCAGTCTGGTCTCGAGTCGTTGCATGCGCGGGCAGGCTAGCCGCTGGTCAGGCGGGGGCGTGGGCCAGGAGGCCCGCGCGATCCATGTAGTCGGCCAGCGCGTCGCGCCACGGACGCAGCGGCGCGACCGGAGCCGAGCTCGTCAGCACACCGTTCAGTGGTCTGTCGGCGCCGCCCTCGGGCCGGGTGGTCGCCACGGGCTCGACGGGCACCTCGAGGCCGGCATGATCCAGGATCGCCTCCGTGAAGCCGTGCCAAGAGGTGGCGCCGGCGTTCGTGAGGTGGAGCACGCCCGACATGCCCTGTTCAACGGCATTCACCAGTCCCTGCGCGAGGTCGGCGGTGAACGTCGGCGTGAGCCGCTGATCGGCGACCACGTTCAGCGCGCCCTGCTCACGCGCGCGGGCGAGCATCCGGGTGACGAAGTTGCCGCCCTTGGAGGCGCTGCCGTGCAGGCCGTACAGACCGGCGGTGCGCACCACCAGGGCGTCGGGGGCATACGCCAGCGCCCCGTACTCGCCGGCGAGCTTCGAGATCGCGTAGATGCTGCGCGGGTTCGGCACGGCGTCCTCGCCGTATGGCTCGGCCGCGCAACCGTCGAAGACGTAGTTCGTGCTGAGATGGACGAGACGCGCGCCGCCCTCGGCGCAGCGTCGCGCCAGCCGCCCGACTGCACGGGCGTTGACGGCGAAGGAGCGATCCTCCTCCCGCTCGCATACCTCCACGTTGTGGAAGGCCGCGCAGTTGTAGACGACGTGCGGCCGCAACTCGCTGAAGACCGCGTCAACGGCGGCGTCGTCCGTGACGTCGAGCTCCGCCCGCCCCGGTGCGCGCACCTCCGCCTCGGGCGCCAGCAGTGCGTCGAGGTCCGAGGCGAGTTGCCCGCCGCCGCCTGTGATCAGGACGCGCGCCCGGCTCACAGGACCGCGCCGTACGCGCCGATCTGCGGCCGCAGCTCGTTCAGCAGCTCGAGCCAGCGGATGTTGTAGAAGCGCGGCTCGGTCAGCATCGTGCGGTCCTCGACGTCGATCGCGGAGAGGATCCCGGTGATCGCCTCGACGACGGAGCGCGACGGCTGAAAGCCGATCCGCTGGGCCAGCTTCGTGCTGGAGCACTCGTAGTCGCGCGTGAGCTGCGGCGCCGGCACCTCCCGCAGCGTCACGCTGCGGCCGAGGAGCTGCACCGAACCCGCCACGAGCATGGCGAGCTCGCGGATCTGGTAGTTCGAGTGGAGCACGTTGAAGACCTCGCCGCGCACGAGCTCTGCGGGCGCCTCGAACGCCGCGATCATGGCGTCGGAGACGTCGCAGACGTCCACCAGCGGCCGCCACATCCAGCCGCCGCCGTGGAGGGCGAGCTCGCCCTTCAACAGCGCGTCCTTGACGAACGTGTTGACCACCAGGTCGAAGCGCATGCGCGGGCTGTAGCCGTAGACGGTCCCGTTGCGGAGCATCACCGGGCAGAGGCCTTCGGAGGCGAGCTCGATGAGTGCCTGCTCGCCGTAGCGCTTGGAGGTCGCGTATGCGCCGCGCGGCTCGATCGGTGCGCGCTCGTCGTGCATCCCCGGCGGCAGGCCGTCGTACAGCGAGCACGAGGATGCGAACACGACCCGCTCGACCTCCCGCTCGACGCAGGCACGGCCG
This sequence comes from Thermoleophilaceae bacterium, assembly GCA_046462295.1. GTDB lineage: Bacteria > Actinomycetota > Thermoleophilia > Solirubrobacterales > Thermoleophilaceae > JACVRW01. The sequence goes on from JBKGUS010000049.1 coordinate 19,085, forward strand.
AGCGCCTCGGTCGCCACCGCGTTCATCTGCCAGTTCGCCTCGGGGTCGTACTCGGCGGTGGGATCGTTGGAGAGCCCCGCGAGGTGGATCACGCCGTCCACGCCGTCGAGCGCCGTGGCGGGCATGTCGCGCACGTCCGCCTCGACCAGCTCCACACGGTCGATCACGTTCGCCAGCGGGCCACGGCCCCAATAGAGCCGGTCGAGGATGCGCACGCGGTAGCCGCGCTCGAGCAGCCGCTCGGTGAGCACGCACCCGATGTAGCCGGCGCCGCCCGTGACCAGCACGGTCTGGCCCGGGTCGGGCGCCTCGGCGGCGAGGCCGTTCTGGCGCCGGACGTGGCCGGGCAGCGCGTACGAGTTCGACGTGGTGTTGTCCATGTAGACGGGGTCCCTCCTAAGCGGTGACTCGCCCGATCAACGGGCGATCGCCAGGCGTTCTTGCGCCTCGGGCACCGCTCCGCGGCCGTCCCAGGGGCGCACGGCCATCGCCGGCGGCTCCTCATAGGGAGAGCCCTCGCGGCCGCGCAGCACCCGCAGCGCTGCGCGCATCGCGGCCGGCGCGCCGGGGCGGCCGCCGCGCACCACGCTGTACGCGACCAGCCGGGTCGTGTAGCGCACGCCCAACGCGGCGCAGAAGAGCCGCCGCTGGAGCGGCGACATGAACTTCTCGGCGTACAGCTTCTGCGCGTACGTGAACTGCGCGAAGCGACGAGCGTCGAAGCCGGCCTTGCCGGCGTGGTGCACGATCCGGACGTAGGGGAAGTGGCGCACAACCCAGCCGGCGGTCTTGATCCGGCGCGCCACGTCGATGTCGTCCGCGTACAGGAACAGCCGCTCGTCGAGCCAGCCGGCGCTCTCGAGCGCCTCGCGCCGGGCGAGCATGAACGAGCCGGAGGTCCAGTCGAGGTCGAACTCGTGGTCGTAGCGGTTCAGGTCGATCTCGCTCATGCCCATCCACCGGGTCCGGCGCGGCAGGCGCTCGGAGCCGAGCGCCTCCATCAGCGTGCGGATCGGGCTCGGGAAGTAGCGCATCGTCGGCCAGAGCTGCCCCTCGGGGGAGCTCTGGCGGCACCCCGCCAGCCCGACCTCGGGCGCAGCGTCGAGGCGCGCGACCAGGTCGTCGAGGCGTCCCTCGAGGTGCACCGTGTCGGGGTTGAGGAACAGAACGTAGCGCGCGTCGCACGTGAACAGGGCGCGGTTGTTGGCGTGCGCGAAGCCGTGGTTGTCCGAGTGCACCACGCGGGCGGCGGGGAAGCGCGTGCGCACGAGCTCGGCCGTGCCGTCCGAGGAGTCGTTGTCGACCACCACGACGTCGAGGCGCAGGTCGCCGGCGTGCTCGAACAGCGAACTGAGGCAGGGTTCGAGCCACTTCGCCTCGTTGGTGGAGACGATGATCACTGCGAGGTCGTGCACGACGCCCTCACAACGAGCCGGCCGGGAGCATTCTTTCTCGCTCACGGGGCTCGGCCGGCCTCAGCATGACTTCGGGACGCGGCGCTTGAGCCGCGCGCATCCCCGGCGCGCGCATGGCGGCGATCAGCCCGGCGATGAAGAAGAAGAGGTAGGCCACGTGCGGGCGCGACAGCACGTCGAACAGCAGGGTCGCCACGGCGACCACCGCGACCGACGCGGACGCCGCCAGGGCGGTGCCGGACAGCGGCGGATCGCCGCTCCGGATCGTGCGGTGCGCCGCGCTCATCGTCGTTGCCAGGATGGCCAGGTAGGCGAGCAGTCCGACCAGGCCCACGCCGATGAGCAGACCGAGGTAGGCGTTGTCGAGGATCCGGTACTTCGTGTGGTCGTAGCTCTCGTAGCCGCGCCCCAGCAGCACGTGTCGCGTCACGTCGGGCGCGACCCCGTCGTAGTCGGCCGTGCGGTCCTGGGTGGAGCGGACGTTCCCGAACTTCGACGGCGAGAGCTGGCCGAAGATCGACTGGATCGCGCCGGGCGATGCCAAGCCCACCAGCAGCCCCAGCACCAGCCCGACCGGGATCAGCCGTCGCACCACCAGCCGGGGCCGGTAGGCGAGCAGCACGAGCAGACCGGCGGCGGGCGCCACGACGCTGGTCTTTCGCTGGGTGGCGAGCGCCCCGGCGAAGATCACTCCGATCGCGATCGCGTATGCGATCCGCTTGCGCCGCTCGGGTGACTCGAGCAGGCCGACCACCGCGAACGGGACGACCATCCCGACCATCGTTGCGAGCTCCACCGGATGCCCGGCGGGCCCGTAGATAGAGGTGCGCCCGATGCTGTCCAGGGTGTTGAGCGTCTCCGGTACACCGACCGACCCCGGCAGCAGCGCGGCCGACCACTGGTAGAAGGCGTTGAATCCGAGGCGGTACTCGATCACGGTGCCGAACGCCGCCACGACCGCGAGCCCGATCATGAGGGCCACGAAGCGCGGCGCCTCGGCAGGGCGCACGACCGACGCGACGATCGCGAACAGGGCGATGTACGACGCCAGCAGCACGAGCTTCTTGAGCACCAGCGTGAACTCGTCGAGGTTGACGAGCGCGGGTGCATTCAGAACGGCTCCAAGGCACGCGAGCGCGAAGAACATCAGGGCTGCCACGTGGATGCGCGTGATGGCGATGCGCGGGCGCCCGCGGCCCTTGACGGCGAGCAGCGCACCGAGCCACAGGGTGCCGAGCAGGACGAGCACCGGGCGGTCCAGCTTCCCGTCCATCGGGATCGCGATCGGCAGCTTGATCGAGTCGAACGGGAGCAGCATGACCATCGCCAGGAAGCCGGCGATGGACCACGGCAGCAACCGGGTCGTGCGCGGCCAGTCGTCCTCCGCCGGCGGGGCCGGCGGTGGCGGTGGCGGTGGCGGTTCGGCCGCCTTGCGGCGCAGCCGGCGCTCCCGGCGATAGACGAAGGCGATCCCGGCGGCGCTGAAGAGGATGAAGGCGAGCACCGCGAGCTCGACGTTCACGCCGCTGTTCACCTGCCCGCCCTCGGTCGCACCGAGGGAACGCAGCGTCGGACGCTCCGTGGCCGGGACGCGCGAGCGCTCCTCCTCCTCGCGGACGTGCTCGCGCAACACCTGCATGGTGCTCCGCACGAGCGTGAGGGCCTCCTCCGACGTCGGCGCCTGCGCGTAAATGCTCAGCACCGGACGGCCCGAGGTGGCGTCGAGCACCACGCGATAGTCGTGGTCCTCGAGGTTCGGCGGGGGCCGGACGGCGGCGCGGATCACGATGTTCGGCCGGAACAGGAGCTCGGTGAACGGGCCGGAGGCAGCCACCGCGTTCGCATCGATGCCGGCCTTGCGGGCGATTGCGGCACGCGCGGCGTCGGTGCGCAGGTAGAGGGCGTAGGTGAGCGGGAAGTACCCAGGGCCGAGCCCGTCCTGGTCGGCGTCCGCGAGCGCGGAGATCGGCGTGTCCACGAGGATCTGGCCCTTGGCGACGCCGAATTCGAAGCCGCGCTCCTGCAGCCCAGGCGGTGACAACGTCGGGCGGTACACCAGCAGCAGCGCCAGGACGGCCGCGATCGTCATGGCGATGGCGACCAGCCGGAAGCGGCGCGGGATGCCGAGCGTGAAACGCGACATCACGACCTCGGCGGCCCGTCGGGGAGCAGCTGCTCGGGCCTCATCAAGTGCGGCGCGTTGAGCCGGGCCCGGAGCACGTCGATCGTCAGGAGCGCCAGCACACCGAGGATGAGCACCGCGACGAAGCCGAGCACCAGCACGGCCTTGGTCATCCCGCCCTGGAGCGGCCCCGCGATGGCCGGGCCCATGTCACGCAGGACGATCGGGCGCCGCGGGTCTGTGCCGAGCTCCGCCCTGAGCCCGGCGACGTACTCCCGGAGGGCGACGTATGTGGCGTCGGCCAGCCGCGCGGCCTCGGCGGGGGTCGGGGCCTGGGCCCTGACCGTCACGAGCGGCAGCGTGGAAGGCGCCTTGAAGCGGAGCCGGTAGGTCGTCGTCTCATCGAGCACCTCGGCGGAGCGCGCCTCGGACGGCCGCACCACGTTCTGGACGCCCGGCGGCACCGGATGGGGGCCCTCTGTGGTGATGAGGCGGGCCGGAATGCCGCTGGCGCGCGCGATCGCCCGCTCGAGGCGCACCGAGGTGAGGACCTGCAGCAGCGCTCCGGTCCGCCCGACGTGGGAGGAGATCTTCGCTCTGAGGTTCACGGCGGCCGGGCGCGGCAGGTCGAGCAGGATCTGCTTCGACGCCACGCCGAGGGCGACGGTGCGAGGCTCGAGCTTGGGCGGCATGCCCACCGGCCGGTACGCCATCAGCACTGCTGCAGCGAACGAGAACGCGATGACGGCGGCCAGCCCGAGCCGCCGCTTCGACAGCGTCCTGAGGATCTGACTCAGTTCCATCCTCTAAACACGAACGGGACCTCGCGGACACTTCTTCCGGCAGCGGCGGCGCGAGGAACGCCCGCTCCCGCGCGTTGGTCGGACGGGCCGCTGCGGCCCGTGACTATGTGCGGCATCGTCGGAAAAGTCGGTCCCCCGGGCAAGGCGCTCGACCGCGAGCTGCTCGAGCGGATGTGCAACGGCCTCGAGCACCGCGGCCCGGACTCGCGCGGCATCTTCGAGGGCGGACGCGCCGGGCTCGGAATCCAGCGCCTGCGAGTGGTCGACCTCGCGACCGGCGACCAGCCGATCTACAGCGAGGACCGCTCGATCGCCGTCGTGCTGAACGGGGAGATCTACAACTTCCAGGAGCTCCGGCGCGACCTCCGCCGGCGCGGGCACGAGTTCACCACGCAGGGGGACACCGAGGCGATCGTCCACCTCTACGAGGAGCACGGCGACGACTGCGTGCGCCACCTGCACGGCATGTTCGCATTCGCCCTCTGGGACCGGCGCCGCGGCCGGCTCCTGCTGGGACGCGACCGTGTCGGCAAGAAGCCGCTCTACTACGCGCAGCGCGGCGGCACGCTGAGCTTCGCCTCGGAGATGGGCGCCCTGCTCCGGGACGAGGAGATCCCGCGCGAGGTCGACGCCGCTGCGATCGACTGCTACCTCGCGTACGGGTACGTGCCGTACCCGCTCAGCGCCTTCCAGGCGGTCCGCAAGCTGCCGCCGGCTCATACGCTGACCTTTGAGGATGGGCGCGCCTCGCTTCGCCGCTACTGGCGGCTCGACTACAGCCGCAAGCTGCAGGGTGTCTCGGAGGAGGAGGTCTGCGAGCGGATCCGCGCGGCGCTACGCCGCGCCACCCGGCGCCGCATGATCGCGGACGTGCCGCTCGGCGCCTTTCTCTCGGGGGGGATCGATTCGTCCGCGGTCGTGGCGGCGATGGCGGAGGCGAGCTCCGGGCCCGTCAAGACCTTCTCGATCGGATTCGAGCACGAGCGCTTCAACGAGCTCCCCCACGCGCGCCGCATCGCTCGGCTCTTCGGCACCGACCACGAGGAGTTCGTGGTCCGCCCCGACGCCGTGGAGGTGCTGCCGCGGATCGTGGCGCATCACGGCGAACCGTTCGCGGACCCGTCGGCAATCCCCTCCTACTACCTCGCGCAGCTCACTCGCCGCCACGTCACCGTGGCACTGAACGGCGATGGCGGCGACGAGTCCTTCGGGGGCTACACGCGGTACGTGGCGAACCGCCTCGCCGGCCGGCTCGACGCTGTGCCCGCCCCGCTGCGGCGCGCGCTCGGCGCCGCCGGCGCCTTCCTCCCGGCGGGCGGCGACGTTTCGAACGCCCTCAACCGCGCGCGCCGGCTCACCGGCTCGCTCGCGCAGGACGGGCCCACGAGGTATGCGGGATACGTGGGGTGCTTTCCCGAGCCCGAGCGCCAAGCGCTCTACACGGCCGACTTCCGCGCCGTCACCGCGTCCACGCCCGCCGGCGAAGTGATCCGGGCGCCGTGGGAGGCCGCGAGCGGCGAGTCGCTCGTGGACGTGATGCTCGAGGTCGACGTCTCGACCTACTTGGTCGACGACCTGATCGCCAAGATCGACATCGCGACCATGGCGCATGCCCTGGAGGCGCGTTCGCCCTTTCTCGACCACGAGCTGATGCAGCTGGCCGCCTCGATCCCCTCCGACATGAAGGTACGTGGCTCGCAGAAGAAGTGGATCCTCCGGCGCGCGCTGCGCGGGTGGATCCCCGACGAGATCCTCGACCGCCCCAAGCAGGGCTTCTCGGTGCCGGAGAGCAACTGGCTGCGCGCGGACCTGGCCGGCTGGGCCCGCGAGGTGCTCCTCGACCCGGCCACGCTCGCGCGCGGGTACTTCGAGCCGTCCGCGGTGCGCGCACTCCTGGACCGGCACGCCGCCGGGGCGGACGTGGAGGGAAGGCGCGTCTGGGCTCTGCTGATGCTCGAGCTTTGGCACCGAGAGTGCGTCGAGCGCGTCCCTTCCCCTGCCCTGCTGGCGGCCGCGTAGCGCGCATGGAGGCTCGCGTCCTGATCGTCACGCCGGCCCGCAACGAAGCGGCTCATATCGAGCGGGTCGCCCGCGCCGTGGCCGCGCAGGTCGTGCCCCCCGCGCGGTGGATCGTCATCGACGACCGCTCGACCGACGACACCCTCGCGCGACTGCGCGCACTGGAGGCGGAGATCCCGTTCCTGACCGTCATGGAGGCACCGGCCCGCGACGATCTGACCGGCGCCCGGGACCGGCTTGCGAGGGCCGCCGCCCCGCGCACCTTCAACGCCGGGCTTGCGACCGTCGACTGGCGGGACTACAGCCATGTGATGAAGCTCGACGGGGACATCGAGCTTCCGCCGACCTACTTCCGTGACCTGCTGGCCCACTTCGCCGCGGACGAGACGCTGGGACTGGCGGGCGGCGTGCTCGTCGAGCCGGTCGAGGGCGGCGGGGTCAGGCGCATCTCCATCCCGCCGCACCACGTGCACGGGGCGCTGAAGTGCTACACGCGCGCCTGTTTCGAGGCCATCGGCGGCGTGCAGGAGCGGCTCGGTTGGGACACGATCGACGGCACCTACGCGCGCATGCACGGCTTCGCCACGCGCAGCTTCCCCGATCTCGTCAGCGTCCACCACCGCCCCATCGGCAGCGCCGACGGCACCGTACGCGGCCGCGCCCGCCACGGCGAGTGCGCCTACATCGCCTACTACAGCGCGCTCTGGGTCACGCTGCGGGCCGTCAAGGTCGCGCGCAGCCGCCCGTTCGGGCTGTCTGGCCTCGCCTTCCTCTACGGCTATACGCGAGCGGCCGCGAGGCGGGTCGAGCGCGTGCCCGATCCCGACTTCCGCCGCTTCACCCGGCGTGAGCTGCGGGCCCGCATGCGCGGAAGTCATCCCATTCCACGAACATTGGAGAGCTGATGCCCACATCCCTCGTAACAGGCGGCGCCGGATTCCTCGGCTCGCACATGTGCGACCACCTGCTGGCGCGCGGCCACCGCGTGATCTGCGTCGACAACCTCGAGACCGGTTCGCTCGAGAACATCAAGCATCTGGATGAGGGAGCGGACTTCCGCTTCGAGATGCTCGACATCACGAGCCACTACGAGGTCGACGAGCGGGTTGACTTCGTGTTCCACATGGCCTCGCCCGCGTCGCCGATCGACTACGCGCGGCTACCGCTTCACACGCTCAAGGTGGGCGCCTACGGGACCCACAACACCCTGGGCCTTGCGAAGAAGCACCGCGCGCGCTTCCTGCTCACATCGACGAGCGAGGTGTATGGCGACCCGCTCGTGCACCCGCAGCCCGAGTCGTACTGGGGCAACGTGAACCCCATCGGTCCGCGCGGCGTGTACGACGAGGCCAAGCGCTACGCCGAGGCGCTGACGATGGCCTACCTGCGTCAGCAGGGCGTCGACACGTGCATCGCCCGCATCTTCAACACGAGCGGTCCTCGGATGCGCCCGCACGACGGACGCGCCATCCCGACCTTCCTCCGGCAGGCGATGAGCGACAAGCCGCTCACGGTGTTCGGTGACGGTTCGCAGACACGCAGCTTCTGCTACGTCGACGACATGATTCGCGGCCTGGTGGCGCTCGCGGAGTCCGGAGTGCACGAGCCGGTCAATCTCGGCAACCCGGCCGAGATGAGCTTGCTCGAGCTCGCCACCCTGATCATCGAGCTGACCGAGTCGCGCTCCGAGATCGTCTTCGAAGCGCTCCCGATCGACGACCCGCAGGTGCGCCAGCCGGACATCACCCGCGCCAAGCAGCTGCTCGGCTGGGAGCCGGAGATCGACATCCGCGAGGGCCTGAGGCGCACGATCGAGCACTACAGCCGAGTGCTCGGCCGCCTGGCCGTTCGCTGAGCTCGCCCGGGTGCCGTGGGGCCCGGGCGTCGCGAGCCCGGGCGGGCCTCGGACCTGGCTAGGACCGGAGCTTGCGGGCGCGTGCGCGGCTGCGGCTGCCGTTCGAGCTGCGCTCGCCGGCAACCGCGTGGAGCTCGGGAACGTCGAGGCTCGACAGGTCGAGGCCGCTCTCGCTGGGCGTCAGCCCGCTTCCCGCTGCCTTGAGCCGGGCGGCGACCAGGATCGCGCCGCAGCCCGCCAGGAAGACCATCAGGAAGGCGACGAGCATCAACGCCGGCTTGGGACCGTCGTTCACCGTGCCGGCCTGGGCAGGCCCCAGACCCCGGATGACGACCCGGTCCTTCGCGGCCAGCTCGCCCTGCTCCTGCAGCGTATCGACGTGTCGCTTGACGCCCACGGCCACGGCGTCGGCGAGCGTCTTCGCGCTGCGCGCGTCCGGCGCCTCGGCGTATACGGTCACGAGCGGCAGCTCCTCCTGCGCCACGAAGGTGAGCCGGTAGCGCTTGTGGAGCTCGGCTCCCTTCGGTGCGGGCGCCGGCTGTGGCACCGCGGCGTCGGCCGGCGCGGCGGCCGGATCGTCGAACGGCCCGCGGGCGACGATCTGCTTCGCGGGGATCCCCGCCACCTCGGCGACCTCGGCGCGAACCGCGCTCGATGCCATCAGCTGCGCGAACACGCCGGCCCGCGTGGACAGCGGAATGGTGTTCTGCTTCAGGTTCGCGAGAGCCGACTGCGGCGAGTCGACCAGGATCTGCGCCTGAGCGGTTCCGATCGAACTGGAACGGGACTTCAGGCCACCTGGCCCGATGCTGTAGCCGACCCAGATCGCAGCGAGCAGCGCGACCACGAACGCGATCGCGAGGGCCTTCCTTCGGGCGGTGACGGTGCGGTAGATCTGTACGAGTTCCATTTCGTGCTCGGTACGAGTTCCTTTTCGTGCCGGCGCCTAGGCGTGTCGCGCCGAGACTTCACTTGACGAACGCGGCGGAGCGGTTCGCACTTTCATCCGCCCCCTATCACCCCTTCGGGCGACAAGCTCGTCGATCAGCCCGAGGTACTGGCGCCGCTGGCGGGTCCAGCCGATTTCGGCCAGCCGCGCGGCCGCACGGGCCGCCCGGCGCGACGCCGCCTCGCGGTCCTCGCACAGATCGCAGATCGCCTCCACCAGGTCGGCCTGCGAGCCCGGCTCGAAGAAACGCACCTCGTCGTCGCGGAAGTAACGCTCGATCACGGGAAGCCGCGGCGCGACCGCCGGGAGCCCCATGTGAACGTACTCGAGCAGCTTGACCGGGAGCAGGTGCTGCGTGAACCCGTCGCGCAGCGTCGGGACGACACCGAGCTGGCAGCGCTCGAGCTCCGCGGGGATCAGCTCGAGCGGAACCGGCTTCGGCGCGAGGTCCACCAGCCCTGGCGCGGCTTCCGCCGCCACCGCCGCGAGGCGGGCATGCTCGTCACCGGTCCCACAGACGCGCAACGACAGCCCCGGCAGCCTGTCCCGGAGGCTGCCCACGGCGCGGATCAGCAGCTCCACGCCGAAGCGGTGCGCCAGTCCGCCGTGGTAGATCGCGCGAACCGGGCCATCGCGCAGCGCGACCGGCGCTCGCTGCGGGCCGAAGAGCCGCTCGTCCGGCGTGTTCATGACCACGGAGGTCCGGCCGAGCCCGACGCCGCGCGAGTTCAGAAGCTCGCCTGCTTCCGCCGTCACGGTGATGACCGCGTCGGCGAAGCGAGCCGACAGCGCCTCCTCGCGCTCCAACACGCGCACGGGGGCGTCGTCCGGTGCGCAGCCGAACTTCGACGCGAACAGCTCGGGAAACGTGTCGTGCACGTTGAGAATGACCGGGGTTCCGTGCAGCTTCGGCAGCACCGCCGTGAACGTGAGGAAGTCCGGCATGTTGTGGACCTCGACGACGTCGAACCGCTTCCGCGCCTCGAGCAGCGACACGCGCATGAGCGCACGCGCGAAGAACCGCGCGTAGCCCATCAGGTAGGCGCCGGCGCCGCCCCCCGCCTTGTCGGCACCAACGCCGTGGATCAGAACGCGCCCGGCGCCCACGCTCACCTCGCCGGTCTGGCTGAGGCACACGAGGTGGACCTCGTCCCCCCGCTCCGCGAGCGCCCTGGCCTGTCGCTGGATGCGCGAGTCGATGTGAAAGTCCGAGTAGTGGACCATGCAGACACGCAACGGCGACACGGGAGGGGTGCCGTTGCTCGACCTCATGGTTCCGCTCATCTCGCGGCTCAGGCCGCGGCCTTGATGCCAGGCAGCTCGAGGGACACCGGCTGGCCGCCGCGGCGCAGGGACTCCTCCGCGCCCTCGATCGCCAGCACGACGTCGAGTCCGAGCTGAGCGTTCGAGCGCGGCTCGACCCCCGTGCGGACGGCCTGCGCGAAGTCGGCCAGCTCGAGGCTCAGCGGCTCCGCCGGCTCGATCTTCGGAACGACCACGTCGCCGCTCCGGTATGTCAGCTGGTACTCGCCGAAGGTCGCGGGCGTCGAGAACTCCATGCCCCGGTCGTAGACGCGGACCGCCTCGTCCGAGGCGGTGTCGTCGTACTGGATCATCCGCCGGCTGCCGACGAGCACCATCTGCCGCACCTTGCGGGGGGCCAGCCACGACATCTGCACGTTCGCCGCGGCTCCGCCTTCGAACAGCAGCGAGAGGAATGCCGTCTCCGGGATCCCTTCCTGGAACACGCTGCGGGCGGAGCTCGAGATCTGGACGACCCGCTTCTCGAGCCAGTAGAGGAGGATCGAGAGGTCGTGCGGCGCCAGGTCGAGGACGACGCCGCCGTCCTGGTACTTGCCGAGGTTCATGCGTGACGAGGTGACGAAGTAGATCTCGCCCAGCACGTCCTCGCGGATGAGGTCGCGGATCTTGTTGACCGACGGGCTGTACACGAAGGTGTGGCCGGGCATCAGGACCAGCTCTCGCGCGACCGACTGGTCGATGAGCTCGCGCGCCTGCTCCGACGTGCTGGCAAGGGGCTTCTCGACGAGCACATGCTTGCCGGCGTCCAGCGCGCGCTTCGCGATCGCGTAATGCGTTGCCGGCGGAGTCGCCACTATCACGGCCTCTACGTCGGGATGCATCAGAGTCGCGTCGATATCCGCAAGTACGGGCACGCCGGACACGCGAGTCGCGAAGGACGCGGCGCGCACCGGATCTCGCTCGCAGAGCGCGACGAGCGCCATGTCGGGCCGCTCCACCACGTTCCGGACGAGGTTCGGACCCCAGTAGCCGTAGCCCACGACCGCCACGCCGACGGGCCGCACGGCGTGATTTCCGTTGCCGTTGCCGTTGCCGTTTGAAAGTGGACCGGGCCCGAGCGCCACTGCCCTCGCGAAGCGAGGCCGGTGCTCAGACGCGGGCGAGGTCCCTGAGTTCGTGTGCACGACTGATGAACGCCAAGGACGGCCACGGACTTCCGCGCGAATTGCGGAAGGCAGCGCGAAAGGAGACGCGGGTTTCGCTCGTTCCTCAACCGGATGGCAACGTCACTCGCAGTTGATCCACTCCCGGGAGCCACCCCGACGGCCCGGATCTCGGCCGTCGTGATCGCCCCAGACCAGGTCGCGGCGCGTCGCGCGACGACGGCGCTTCGGGAGGGGGACGTGGCCGTGGTGAGCCACGTGCGTGACACGGAGAAGGTGCCCTCGGTCTATCGCGAGCTCGGCCCCGACGTGCTGGTGCTCGTGTCGGACAGCGCCCACCGCGGTCAGCTGACAGCCCTCCGCGCGCTTCGGCATGTCGTCAGCGAGGCGGGCATCGTGCTCGTCTCCTCCGTGGGCCAGCGCGTCGGCGTGCGGGAGGCGCTCAACAGCGGCGTGGACGGGTTCCTGCTCGACAGCGAGGTGGAGGTCGCCCTCGCCGCGGTCGTCCGCGCCGTTGCCGCGGGCCATGTCTCGGTGCCGCGAAACCTGCGTCGCGGAATCGTCACGCCCGCGCTCTCCCACCGCGAGAAGCAGGTGCTGGCACTCGTGGTCAAGGGCTTCCAGAACAGGGAGATCGCGGACAGGCTGTTCCTGGCGGAAAGCACCGTCAAGAGCCACCTCGGGTCGTCGTACGCAAAGCTCGGCGTGAGCTCGCGCAAGGAGGCGGCGACGATACTCCTTGACCCCGACGAGGGGCTACGCGGGCTGCTGCCTCCCGACGAGCTGCCGGTCGCAGGTCAGCCGGCGTGAGCACCGCAGCACTCCCGCTGCCGGTCCCGGCCGGCGAGTCGCCCGCGGGCGTCCCCTTCCTGCGGCTGGACAACGCCGAGCCGGCCCTGTTCCTGCGGTTGATGAGCGCCGTCGAGGGAGTGGCCTCTCGCGCCGCCTTCACGCTCGGCGAGGAGGTCGAGGCGTTCGAGCGCGAGTTCGCCGACTACTGCGGCACGAGCGCGTCGATCGCGGTCTCGTCGGGCACCGAGGCGCTGGTGCTCGCACTCAGGGCCCTTGAAGTCGGGCCGGGCGACGAGGTGGTGGTGCCCGCCAACTCATTCATCGCCACCGCGGAGGCCGTGACCCTGGCGGGCGCGAGGCCGAAGGTCGTCGACGTCGATCCGGCGAGCGGCCTCCTGACGGCCGACATCCTCGCCGCGGCGCTGGGTCCGCGCACGCGGTGCGTCATTCCGGTGCACCTGTACGGAGCGACCGTCGACATGGAGGCGATCCTCCGTGTCGCGCGGCCGGCGGGCATTCGGGTGGTGGAGGACGCCTGCCAGGCACACGGCGCCCTCTACGACGGCCGGCGGGTGGGCTCCTTGGGCGACTGTGGCTGCTTCAGCTTCTACCCGACGAAGAACCTCGGCGGGTGGGGCGACGGCGGCGCCGTGACGACCTCTGACACGGCGCTGGCCACCAGGATCCGACTGCTGCGGAGCCACGGCGAGGCGCCGGGACGGCGCAACCATCACCATCTCCCCGGGACGACCGCACGCCTCGACGCGGTGCAGGCGGCCATCCTCCGCATCAAGCTCCGCCAGCTTGAAGCCCGCAACGAGGCACGGCGGTCTCTCGCGCGTCGCCTCACCGACGCCCTCGCGGGAACGGGGCTCGAGCTTCCAGCCGTGCCCGGGCGCGGTGACCACGTCTTCCATCTCTACGTCGTCCGCAGCGACCGGCGCGACGATCTGCGTGCGGCCCTGGGCGCGGAAGGGATCGCGACCGCCGTCCACTACCCGACCCCGATCCATCGGACCGAGGCGTATGCGTCGCTCGGGCTGGGCGCCGGCAGCCTGCCGGCGGCCGAGCAGCGTGCCCGTCGGATCTGCTCGCTGCCGTTCTGGCCCACGATGACCGATGCGGAGCTGGACCGCCTGGTCGGCGCGGTGAGACGATGCGCCTGACGATCCTCACCGGCGTCGTGGCGGCATTCGCCTGCCTCGCGCCTGCCGCCGGAGCCTACG
>JBKGUS010000050.1:0-4889 GCA_046462295.1 Thermoleophilaceae bacterium
AAGAGGAACTCGTTCCACGCCCAGATGAACGACAGCAGCCCGGCCGTGACGAGGCCGGGGGCGGCCAGCGGCATCACGACCTTCCGGAAGGCCTGGAAGTGCGTCGCCCCGTCGACCAGCGCGGCCTCGGACAGGTCACGCGGGATCTCCCGGAAGAACGACGCCAGCACGTAGATCGTCAGCGGGAGCGTGAAGGCCAGGAAGGGCGGGATCAGCCCGTAGAGCGTGTCGTAGATGTCGAGGTCGGTCCAGAACTTGAACAGCGGGGCCGCGATCGCGATCGGCGGGAAGGTGGTGACCGAGAGGATGATCGCCAGCAGCACGAACTTGCCGCGGAAGCGCAGCCGCGCGAGCGCGTAACCGGCGAACGACCCGATCGTGAGAGCAAGGATCGTCGTGGCCCCGGCGACGATCACGCTGTTGCGCAGGGCGGTCGTGAAGTTCGAGTCGTCGAAGATCGACGAGTAGTTGTCGAGCGTCGGGTTGGGCGGGAAGATGTCCGCGCTCGACAGGTCCGGGCCCGTCTTCAGCGACGTGTTGATGAGCCAGTAGAACGGGAAGAGGCAGAAGATCATGATCACCGCGACGGCGAGCCAGAGCAGGGTCTGGTTGCGCCGCTGCTGCCGCTTCTTGGACATCACTCGGCCTCCGTCATCGCACGGATGTTTCCGCCCACGAAGCGGATGTAGAGGAACGACACCACCATCACGATCACGAACGTGAGCGCGGCGATGGCGGACCCCTCGCCGACGAGCCTGTTGTCCGTCAGCTGGTTGTAGGCGTACAGCGACAGCGTGGTCGTGCCGTTCGCGCCCTGGGTCAGCGCAAACGGGAGGTCGAACACCCGCAGCGCGTCGAGCGTCCGGAACAACAGGGCCACCAGGATCGCCGGCCGCAGCAGCGGCAGGGTGATCCGGGTGAAGCGCTGCCAGGCCGTGGCGCCATCCACCTTGGCGGCGTCGTACACGTCCTCGGGGATGACCTGGAGGCCCGCCAGGAGAAGCAGCGCCATGAAGGGCGCCGTCTTCCAGACGTCCGCGAAGATGAGCGTGGCCATCGCGTAGCCGTCCTCGCCGTACCAGAGCGCGTCGGCCCCCGGCAGCCCGAGCGCCGACAGCATCGACGACCAGAACCCGAGGTTGGGCTCGAAGATCGAGCGCCACAGCATCCCGACCCCGAACGTCAGCACCGCCCACGGCACGAGCACGGTGGCGCGCAGGATCGCGCGGCCCTTGAAGGCTTGGTGCATGCAGAGCGCGAAGGCGATGCCCAGCACCAGCTCGATCGACACCGAGATGCCGGTGAAGATGAACGTGTTCACGAAGGCGTCCCAGAACTCGCTCGAGTTGTCGCCCCAGAGCTCATCGGCGTAGTTGTCGAACCCGACGAAGCGCGACAGGCCCTCCACCCTGACGCTGTACTCGTTGAGCGAGAGCCATATCGCGTACCCGATCGGGAACGCGGCGACCAGGCCCATCACGATCAGCGACGGCGCCATCATCGCGGCGCCGAGGCGGCTCTCCGAGAGGCCGGAGGGCCGCTTCTGCTTACGCCGTACCGCTACGGACGCGGCTTCCATGCCGTGCCCCTAGAACGTCTCGAGTGCCTGCTCGATATCGGACGTCATCTTCTCCAAGGCAGCCTGCGGCTGCGCGTTGCCTTGAAGCGCGTCGTGGACGTTCGTGTATATCGCCTCGCTGATCTGCGCGTTGACCGGCGACACCGGGCGCGCCTGGCCCTGCTCGACGGCCGTCTTCAGGTCGGACGCGAAGGCGTACTCGTCTTGGACCTCCGGGTCGTCGTAGGCGGCCGCGGTCGCCGGCGGTGACGCCGACTCGAGGAAGTTCGCCTTCTGCACCTCCGGCCCGGTCGCGAAGTTGACGAACGCGCCCGCGCCCTCCGGGTTCTTCGAGTACGCCGAGATGGCGAGGTTGATGCCGCCGAGCACGCTGGCCGGCTCGCCGCCCTCGAAGCTCGGGAACGTCGTGATGTCGAAGTCGTCGGCGATCTTCGACTCCTTGCCGAGCGCGTACGCGTACGGCCAGTTGCGCATGAAGGTGGCGTTGCCGTTCTCGAACGCCCGGCGCGACTCCTCCTCCATGTAGGTCGTGACCGCCCGCGGCGCGGCGCCGTCCCGGATCCCTTGCGCCATGAACTCGAGCGCCGCCTGGCCCTCGGGCGAGTTGACCTCGACCTCCTGCCCGTCCTCCGACAGCACGCTGCCGCCACCGCTGTAGAGGAGTTCGAGGAAGTGCACGGTCAGCCCCTCGTAGCTGGCGCCCTGGTAGACGATGCCGTTGTTCTGCTGGGCCTGCCGGTAGACGTCCTCCCAGGTGTCCGGAGCCTGCTCGACTTGGTCGGTGCGGTAGAAGAGGAATCCGGCGTTGGTGTGGTACGGGACCGCCCAGTACTTGTCCTCGTACTGCGCCGACTCGAGCGTCGAGGCGATGAAGTCGTCCTGGCGCGACTCGATGATCTCGGTGGTCTCCTGCAGCCAGCCCTGCGCGGCGAACTCGGCCGTCCAGATCGTGTCCATGCCGAGCACGTCGCACTCGTCAGACTCGGCGTCCAGGCGCTGGACCAGCTGCCTGCGCTGCTCGTCGGCCGACTCGGGGAGCTCGACGAGCCTCACGTTGACGTTCGGGTTCTCCTTCTTGAAGAGATCGATCGCCGTACCGTAGGCGCCGCTGGTGTCCTTGCCGATGCACCAGGCGACGTTGCCCTTCGCCTGACTCGGGTCGCCGCTCGGGGCCTGTTGCGCGTCCCCGCCTCCGTCGTCGTCGTCATCGCCGCAGGCGGCGACCGCCAGCGCAAGCGTCACGAGCAGGACGGCCCAGAGCCACTTCCTCATTACGGTTCCCCTCGGTCGAACAGATCCTCTGGCTGCGGCGTACCCGCCAGAAAAGCCGTCCAAACGACCCGTAACATGGGCTCAACGACGGCGAGGCGCCGAAGCGCCTCGCCGCGGGTCGGGGGGGACGCGGGGTCCCGGCGGGCGCGCCCGCGGCAGGTCCCCGCTGCTCGCCTTCCGGGTACCGGATGCGTTGCGGCCTAAACGGCCGGCGCCCGGGTAAGCAGGCGCGTGTGGCAACGGTCGCGCGCCCCGGCCCCTTCGCCACCAAGCCCACCGAGCAGCTGCTCGAGACCGCGGAGAGGTCGCGACTCGCCAGGTCGGTCGGGGCGCTCGACCTCACCGCGCTCGGGATCGGGGCGATCATCGGCACCGGGATCTTCGTGATCATCGGGGAGGCGATCGCGCTGTCGGGGCCTGGGATCGTCGTGTCGTTCGTGCTCGCGGGCGTGACGTGCGTGTTCTCGGCGCTCGCGTACGCGGAGCTCGCTTCGACGCTGCCGGTGTCCGGCTCCGCCTACACCTACGCGTACGCGACGATGGGCGAGACGCTTGCCTGGATCATCGGCTGGGATCTGCTGCTCGAGTACGGCGTGGCCGTGGCGGCCGTGTCCGTCGGGTGGGGCGCCTACTTCGTCGAGCTGCTCGACTCGATCTTCGGGATCACGCTGTCGGAGTCGATTACGCTGCCGCCGGGCGACGGCGGTGACGTGAACGTGCCGGCGCTCGTGCTCGTGCTGGCGATCGCCGGGGTGCTGATCACCGGCGTGCGCCAGTCGGTGCGCTCCAACACGGTCCTGGTCGTGGGCAAGGTGCTGGTGCTGCTCTTCTTCGCCGCGGTCGCGTTCTCCGCCTTCGACGGCGACCACCTCTCGGACTTCGCCCCGAACGGCTTCAACGGGATCGAGGAGGCGGCGGCGCTGATCTTCTTCGCGTACATCGGCTTCGACGCGGTGTCGACCGGCAGCGAGGAGACCAAGCGGCCGCAGCGCGACCTGCCGATCGCGATCGTGGGCTCGCTGATGATCGCGACGGTGCTCTACATCCTCGTGGCGGTGGCCGCGGTGGGAGCGCTGCCGACGGACCAGCTGGCCGGCCAGGATGCGCCCCTGTCGGTGGCGCTCTCGGAGGGCGCCGGGATCGGCTGGGGGGCGGACATCGTGACCTTCGGGGCGCTGGTGGCGATCACCAGCGTCGTGCTGACCATGCTGTTCGGGGAGACGCGCATCGCGTTCTCGATGTGCCGCGACGGGCTGCTGCCGGAACGCCTCGCGGCGGTGTGGGAGCGGACCCGGACGCCGGTGATCCTGACGGTGCTGTTCGCCGTACCGATCGCGCTGATTGCGGCGTTCGTGCCGCTGACCGAGATCGCCGAGCTCGTCAACATCGGCACGCTGTTCGCCTTCTTCCTGGTGAACGTCGCGGTGATCTGGCTGCGGCGCAGCAAGCCCGACCTGGACCGCGGCTTCCGTGTGCCGTGGGTGCCGGTGGTGCCGCTGATCGGGGCGGCCCTGTGCGTCTACCTGATGACGAAGCTGCCGGGCGAGACATGGCTGCGCTTCATCGTGTGGCTGGCGATCGGCGCGGTGGTGTACGTCGCGTACGGCTACCGCAACTCGCGGCTGCGGCGCGACATCGCCTGACCCCTTCGGGTGGCGGTCGCCGCTAGCACGAGTCCTATCAGGGCCACCGCGACCGCCAGCCATGGCGGGCCTCCGCCGGCCGAGGCGCGCCGTGGACGCCTGGCGGCGGAGGCCACGATCCGGCCCCCGTGGAGGACGGCGACGCGGTTCCTGCGGACGTCGAGCCGCAGCGCCCAGAGACGCCGGTGACGGCGCACCGCTTCGGGCAACTGGAGGCGGCCTGAGGTGCGGCCGGCTGTGTCGAGCGCGTGGATGAAGGGACGCCCGCCGCCGGCGTAGAGGGTGTACTCCCAGCGGCCCCTGGGGCCGATCTTGCGGGTGATGGGGTAGCCGTGCATGGCCTCGGCCTCCGCGGACAGCGTGCGGTTGGGTAGGTCGTAGGTCCGGAGCGCGGT
>JBKGUS010000051.1:0-21582 GCA_046462295.1 Thermoleophilaceae bacterium
CGACCTGGTCGCCTTCATCGCGGCGCGGATGGAGCAGAACGACAGCGCCCGCTACGGCCGGGCGGAGGAGGTGCCCGATGCCGGTCGGTGAGGTCGAGCTGACGGCGGTCGACAAGGCTGGATTCGAGAAGCTGCGGGGGCGTCTCCGCGGTGCGCTGCTGCGCCCCGGCGAGGAGGGCTACGAGGAGGCCCGCCGGGTCTGGAACGGGGCGATCGACCGTCGCCCCGCGCTGATCGCGCGCTGCGCGGGAGCCGACGACGTGGTCGAGGCGGTGCGCTTCGCGCGCGAGCGCGAGCTGCTCGTCTCGGTCCGGGGCGGCGGCCACTCGATCGCCGGCCACTCCGTTTGCGATGGCGGCTTGATGATCGACCTCTCGCTGATGAAATCGATTCGGGTCGATCCCCAGGCGCGAACCGCACGAGCCGCGGGCGGCGTTCTCTGGTCGGAGTTCGACCGCGCGACACAGCCGCACGGGCTCGCCACGACCGGTGGCATCATCAGCCACACCGGTATCGGCGGCTTGACGCTCGGCGGCGGGCTCGGCCACCTGATGCGAAAGCACGGGCTCACCGTCGACAACCTGCTCGCCGTCGAGCTGGTCACGGCCGACGGCGAGCAGCTCCGTGTCGACGCCGAGTCAGAGCCGGAGCTGTTCTGGGGGCTGCGCGGCGGGGGCGGCAACTTCGGGATCGCCACCGCCTTCGAGTACCGCCTCCATCCGGTCGGCCCGATCGTGCTCGGCGGCCCGATCTTCTGGTCGATCGAGGAGATGCCGCGCCTGCTGCGCGTCCTGCGCGACTTCGCCCCGACCGCCCCCGACGAGCTCGGCATCACGGTGGGGATCGCCCCCGCTCCCCCGGCACCGTTCGTCCCCGTCGAGCTGTTCGGCAAGCCGGTCGCGGGGCTGGTTCTGCTCTGGGCAGGCGAGCCGGGCGAGGGCGAGCGGGTGATCGCGCCGCTGCGCGAGATCGCGGCGCCCGTGGCCGACGCGGTGCGGCCGATCCCCTACCTCGCCCTGCAGGGGATGCTGGACGGCGGCGCCCCGCACGGACGGCACTACTACTGGCGCTCGCACCGGTTCGCGAGCTTCCCCGACGAGCTGATCGAGGTCTTCGCAGCCAGCATTGACTCCGTCAAGGCCCCCTTCTGGCAGCTCAACGGCTGGGCCGTGAGCGGCGCCGCCAGCCGCGTCGATTCCGGCGAGACGGCGGTCGGCCATCGCGAGCAGGGGTTTGACCTCAACCTGGTCGCCGCCTGGCCGGCTCCCGATCGGGACGGCGACGAGTACATCGCCTGGGTGCGTGAGGGCTCCGAGCGGATGAAGCCCTACAGCGAGGGGATCTACGCGAACTTCGTCTCCGACGAGGGCGAGGGGGGCATCGAGGCGGCCTACGGCGAGCGCCTGGCGCGCCTGGTCGCCCTCAAGGACCGCTACGACCCGACCAACTTCTTCCGGCTGAACGCGAATGTCCCACCGAGCGAGGATGTCCACGATGAGTGCTGACTACGACGCGATCGTCGTCGGCGCCCGCTGTGCCGGCTCGCCCACAGCGATGCTGCTGGCCCGCAGCGGCTACCGGGTGCTGCTGGTCGATCGGGCGAGCTTCACGAGCGACACGCTCTCCTGCCACTTTCTCCACCAGCCGGGCGTGGCCTGCCTGGAGCGCTGGGGCCTGCTGGGTGAGGTCGCGGCCTCGAACTGCCCGCCGGTGCGCTCGCAGCTCCTCGACGTCGGCCCCTTCGCGTTGAACGGCGCTCCCGCCCCCAGCGGTGGAGCTGGCGCTCGCCGACTACGAGCGGCGCCGCAACGAGGCCACGGCCGAGACCTACGAGACGACGGTCCAGTTCGCCCACCTCGAGCCGCCCCCGCCGGAGATGCAGCCGCTGTTCGCGGCCCTGCGGGACGACCCCGAGGAGACCGGCCGCTTCTTCGGCACCGTCACCGGGACCGTCTCCGCCGCGGAGTTCTTCGCGCCGGAGAACGTCGCGCGGATTCTGGGCGAGCTGGGCAGGAAGTCACAGCCCCTTTCTTCTGTACACGAGCCTCTTAGGGATCGCGCTGCCTAGGCTCGCTCTGGACGCCCAGGGGTCGTCTTCGTCGGCACCGAGGTCGCCTCAGTAGCTGAAGACCTCGGCGTGCTCGTCGCCGATCCACTCCCACAGCGGAGTGGCACCGGCGAGGCGGGCGTTCGGGACCAGCTTCGCTTCGTCGAGCTTTCGGGCCTCGAAACAGATGGGGCAGACGAGCAGCTCGCCCGCGGCGTCGGCGTATTGCTCGAAGAGCCGCGGGAGCGGCGGGCATCCGTCGCAGGCGACGCCCTCTGTGTAGCCCTCGACCCCGATCCGCACCGCCTCCTTGGTCAGGAACATCGCGACCCGCCTGCCGCTCGCCGCCGCTGCGCCGGCGACGAGGAACGCGACGGTCACGCGCTCGGCGTCCTCCAGGCCCGTCGCGAGGTTGATCACTGCCTTCTTGTCGGCCATCTGCTCGCCTCCGTTGCTCGGGATGCTCGAACCCGACAAGCCTGACACGCGGCACGCTCCTTGGCTTCGCATCGATTCGCCATTTCCGGCGATCGCTCGTACATGGCCTGATCCGGCCACCCACCATGCTTGGTTGCGCTCCCGGCCTGGCCGGCGAGCCGGCTAAAGGAGGTTCTTGCGAAGGGCTTCGGCGACGGCCGCCGAGCGCGAGCGGCAGCCGAGCTTCGCAAGGATGTTCGCGACGTGCCGGTGGACGGTGTGCTCGCTCAGCACGAGCTCCGAGGCGATCTCGCGGTCGCTTTGGCCGTCGGCGACGTGCCGTAGGACCTCCTGCTCGCGCCGCGTCAGCAGCGAGCGCTGGCCCGGCCGCCGCCCGGTTACCCTCCTCGCCCGCTCGGCCTCCCGCTCGGCTCCCATCCGCTCAAGCGCGTCCGCCGCGCTCGCGGCCTCCTGGCCGGCGTGCGCGGTGCGTCCAAGCGCGGCGAGGGCCCTCGCGACCTCTATCTGTGCCCGCGCCGCTTCGTAGGGAGCTCCCGCGCGCCGGTAGGCGTAAGCGGCGTCGGAGAAGCTCCGTCTCGCCTCGTCCTGCTCGCCGGCCGCCGCCGCGAGGACCCCGGCCGAGAACCTCACGCAGCCACGGACCGGCTCCGTCGCCAGCGCGTCGCCGATCTGCTGGAGCTCCGCCAGCGCCTCCTCGGCGGCGTCGAGCCGGCCGCAGCCGGCGTGCGAGCGCACCGCGAGTTCGAGCGCCGCGGCCCGTTGGGTGCGGCTCGTCTCCGGCGTCTCGCGCAGGAGCCGCTCGACCAGGTCGTGGGCGAGCATCGGATCATCGCGGTCGAGCCGAATCTCCGCGAGACTGAGGAGCGCCAGCGGATGGTCATGCACGTCGGCGAGCAGAGCCTCGGCCTCGTCGAGCCGTCCCTGGCGGCGGCGGAGCTCGCCCAGCCGGACGACCGCCTCCGCAGCGAGGGCCGGGCGGCTCGCCGCGAGCCCGTCGCGGGCGCCGATCAGCTCGGCCTCGGCCTCCGTCCACATCCCGCGCCAGATCAGCACCCCGGCGTGGTGCGCGCGGCAGAGTCGGTTCAGTGACTCCATTTGCGTGCGCTCCGCATACTCCGCAGCGCGCGTGCACCACTCCGCGGCGCGGTCGTAGTCGCGGACCCGCTCGCAGGCATAGATCACAAAGCACGAGGCAAACGCGGCGTAGACCCGCTCCTCGAACTCGCCCGCGAGCGCCGCGGTCGCGGATTCGTCCAGGGCCCGCATCCCCCGCTCGACCTCGCCCTCGGTGACAAGGGCCAATCCCTCGACCGCGACCCCCATCATCTCAAGCGCGGTGCGTTCGAGGCGCCGCCCGAGCGCGGCGGCCTCCGTCCCACGCATCCGCGCCCCGGCGGTGTCCTCCGCGTAGATCAGCTGCTCGGCCTCGTGGACGCAGAGCCAGCCGTACTCCAAGGTGTCCTCGAGCCCCGCGAGCACCCGCCGCGCCCGCGCGAGCCACCCCCCGGCGACCGCGAACTCGCCGCGGAAGTCGACGCTGTCGGTGCCGAGCCAGGTCGCCGTCCGCGCCGCGCCGAGGCGGTCGCCGCGGCTTCGATAGAGGGCGTACGCCCGCTCACGGGCGTTGAAGAGGAGCTCCGTCTCGCCGGTCCACCATGCGGCCCAGCTCAGCCCCTCGAGGGCCTCCGGCGTCTCCTCCCGGGCGAGCGCGGCCTGGAACGCGGCGCGAGCCTCCCCCCAGGCCGCCCGCGCGAGTGCGTCACGCCCACAGGCGACGCCGTCATCGACCTGTTGACTCTCGGTCGCCACCGCTAGGGAGAGCGTAACCCGGTTCGGAGGAGGACGAGGCGCACCAGGCGACGGCCCCCGAACGACCCATCCACAGCGAAGCGGTCGCCCTCACCGAGCTTGGCAATGCTCGCCCCGGATGAGTCCAATTGGACCGCCGGTGATCGCGATCTCAGAGCGATCTTGCGCCCAGCTGGGCCTCTCCCATCGCCGCCCCGTCGCCGGAGTCCGGCGCCGCATCGGTGGCGCGCCTGCGCACGCGCTCGCGGGCGGCGTAGAGCCCGATGGCGATGATCGGGAAGACGATGTCGGTGTAGAGGATCGGTCCGGTGTTGTCGACGTCGTGGTTGTCGTGCACGACCGCCTGGTGGATATGGCCGTAGGCGTCGCCCCAGAGCGAGATCGTGGCGACGATCAGGACCGCGAGCCAGTAGCGGTCGCGGATCCAGATGCAGAGCACGGCGGCCACGCCGAGGGCCACGTCGCCGAAGCCGACCTCGGTCTGGAAGCCTCCGTCGCCACGGGTAAAGCCGATCTCCTTGGCGATGCCCGGCCCGTCGAGGAGGTGGAAGAGGCCGCCGACGATGCCGCTCACGCCGAGCGTGACCACGATCCACCAGCCCAGGACGATCCCGAGCGCCCGGTCCGGCCCGCGGTCAGCGGGGTGCCTCAAGAGATGGACGCCCGCCCCAATTAGAGCGACGAGCGCGTAGAAGACGTAGATCACGGCTACCTCCTGGTCGGCGACTTCACCGGACGCATCGGCGTAGATGCCGACCGACTTGAGCCACGACCACCCCTGCACGCCTTGGCTGGCTGCTCTCCGAAGCGACAGCCGCGCATATGGAGGAGCCGCACTCGGCGTCGAGCGCCGCTTGAGCAGCGTGGCATCGGACTGAGTGTCAGGCGCGGGGTCGCGACCGCCGCACGATCCGCCATGCCGGCTGGTCTCCGCTCGGTGCCTGGCCGAGCGCGATCCGCGCGCATTCCGCGCCCTGATCGTGCAGTGACTGCCAGACCGTCGTGAGGCCGGCATGCTCTGCCGCCTCGCTGTCGTCCCAGCCGGTGATCGCGGTGTTCGGCGCCACTTGGAGCGCGCCGAGCGCGAGCTCGTCGCTCATCGCGGCGATCGCGTCGGGTGGGTCTGAGGCGCTGAGCAGCGCGGCCGTCAGGCGCGCCCCCTCGGTGGCGCTGTTGCGCGCGGCGACGGCGACCGCGAGCGACTCGGTGGTCGCCTCGCGGTAGCCGGCGAGGCGCTCGCGCGTGATCGGAAACGTCGCGCTTTCGGGATCCGGGTCGACGAGGACCTGGCTTTCGCGGGCGCGGTCGAGCGGGAAGCTCAGGACGGCTGGGCGGCGGGCGTGCGCGAACACCTCCGCGCCGATGGCGGCAGCGGCGGCGCGGTTGTCGATCGTGACGACTGGGAGGCCCCGATCCGGTCCACCGTGTACGGCCGCGGGCCGGCCGGTCGCGGCCACCGCGTCGACGACAGGGTCGTCGTCCGCGGTCGTCCAGACCACGAAGCCGTCCACGACCGCCTCGGCGACGCGGTCGACGTCGTCGGGCTCGCCGGTGGTCGGGACCAGGGTGACGCCGGCGCGGTCGGCGGCGCAGACGCCGGCGACACCAGAGAGGAAGCGGGCCGCCTGCGGGTCGTCGAACGCGTAGGTGAGCGGCTCGCCGAGCACGACGCCGACGCTTCCCACCCGGCCGCGGCGCAGCGACCGCGCCGTGGGGTCCGGGCCGGAGTAGCCGAGCTCCTCCGCCGCCGCGTGGACCTTCGCCGCTGCCGCGGCGGACACGCGGCCGGGCCGCGAGTAGGTGTACGAGACGGTCATCACCGACACCCCCGCGGCGCGGGCGACATCGGTCATCGTCGGTCGCGCCATTTGTGTATCGTTACACAATCCGCCGACGGAACGTCTATGCGGGCTTTGCCGTCTTCGGCGCCCTCTGGGGCGCGTGGGGCGCGTCCCTGCCCGCGCTCCGAGACCAGGCGGCGGTCACCGACGGCCAGCTCGGCACCGCGCTCCTGTTCATCGGCGCCGGCGCACTGCCGGCAATGCTGCTCGCGGGCCGCGCAGTCGACCGCTGGCGGGAGCGGGCAACGGCCGCGCTGCTGACCCTGCTCGGCGTGGTCGGCGTCGTGGTCGTCCTCGCCGCCCAGGACTTTCCCGGCCTCGCCCTCTCGCTCGTCGTGCTCGGCGCGACCTCGGGCGCCGCCGACGTCGCGATCAACACCGCCGCCGGCTCAGCCCAGCGAGCGCACGGAGGTGCGGTTATCGCGCGAGCGCACGCCACGTTCTCGGCCGCCGTGGTCGTCGCGAGCCTCACGACGGGCGCAATCCACTCCGCGGACCTCCCAACCGCGACCCCATTCGTCGCCGTCGCCGTGGCGGCGGTCGTCGTGGCCGCGATGATCCTCGCGGCACCGCGCGCTGGCCCGACTTCGACACCCGCCGGCACAGCGGCGACGTCGCCGCGCGCCGAAGGTCTCCGGCTCGCACCGCTGCTCGTGATCGGCGGCCTCGGCGCGCTGGCGTTCGCGGTGGAGAACGCGCATCAGAGCTGGAGCGCGTTGTATCTGCGCGATGTGGTCGGCGCCGGGGCGGCGGTCGCGGCGGCCGGGCCGGCGGTGTTCGCCGGGGTCGTCGGCGCGACCCGGTTCATCGCCGGCCCACTGGGTGGGCGGCGGCCCCGGCTGGTGCTCGTGGGCGGTGCCGCGCTGGCCGGGACGGGGACGGCGCTCGTTGCCGCCACGGGCACGCTCGCCGTCGCGCTGACCGGCTTCGCGCTCGCCGCAGCCGGGACCGCGGTGCTGTTCCCGACGCTGATGGTCGTGATGACCGCGCGGGTTCCCGACCCGGTTCGGGGCGCCGCCACCTCGGCGGTGACGACCGTCGCCTACCTCGGCTTCCTCGCCGGGCCGGCGTACGTCGGCGCCTGGGCCGACGCGGTCGGGCTGCCGGGCGCGATGCTCGCGGTCGCGGCACTGGCGCTCATCCTCGCGCTGCTGGCCGCCGCGACCGTGCGCTCGCGGATACCGTGCCCGCGCTGAGCGAAGGCGTCGCCCCGGCCGGAGCATCGGGCGGCGGCTGCGACACAGACACCACGCCAGAATCGAGTAGCTCCACCACGTCGAGGTGGCGGACGGCGCGGGCGTCGGGGTCGTCCGACAGCGCGACCTCGTCCCCTCGCAGGCACAGCACGTTTCGCACCCCGAGAAGCCGGCCACCGATCAAATCCGACTCGAGGGCCAGGCGGTTGCGGTCACGACACGTCACGTGTGCAACCGGCTCGAGCCCTTCGGCCAGCGCCAGGCGGCTGCGGCCCAGGGGAGGGCCGAGCGCGGCGGGTCACGCCGCGGAGCGTGCCAAGGCCCGTCGTCAGGACGAATCGCCCCGCACCGATCGCTTGGGCCAATCGGGACATCGTTGGGCCGGCGAGCTCACGCCAGCCGCCGCGGCTCACGCGCGAGTTACGTCGACGTAGCGGTGCATCCACCGCAGCCGATCACGACCCGCATGCCGACCTCCTCGCAACCGCCCCCCACGACGTAGTTCGGCAGTGGGCGGGCTTGGATGAGCGGCGGTTCGACCGCCTCGGCGGCCGCCTCGGTGACCGCGACGGCGGGGACTTCGGGCAGCCGAGCGCGGAGGACGGTGACCGCGATGACGATCCCGACGAGCACCAAGCCGGTGCCGATCAAGTACGCGAGGTGATAGCCGGAGTTGAGGGCCGAGGCGGCCGACTCGCCGTCGGCCAGCAGTCCCTCGGTGCGCTCGGTCGCGAACGTAGCCAGCACCGCAAGGCCGATCGCGCCGCCGACCTGGACGCTGGTGTTGACGAGCCCGGAGGCCAACCCAGAGTCGCTCTGCGTGGCGCCCGACATCGCGAGCGTCATCAACGACGGGAAGGCGAGCCCGGCCCCGAGCCCGACCAGGATCATCGCCGGCAGCAGATCGATGACATAGGTCGCGTCGACCGGTGTGCGGGCAAGCAGGAGCAGCCCGACGGCGACGAAGGCCATCGCCGGGACGAGCGTCGCCTGCGGGCCGAAACGCAAGTTGAGTTGCCCGGTGAACCTGAACGACATGATCGCCATGACCACCGTGGTGGGCAGATAGGCGAGCCCGACCTGGAGCGCGTCGTAGCCGAGGATTCGCTGCATGTAGAGGGCGCCCAGGAAGAACATCCCGAACATCCCGACCACCAGCAGGGCCTGGACCAGGTTCGCACCGGCGACCTCGCGCGAGCGAAACAGGCGCAGCGGCATCAACGGATTCGCCACTCGAGCCTGGCGGGCGATGAACGCGGCGAGGAGCGCGATCGAGACCGCACCGAGGCCCAGCGTCTGGGTCGAGCCCCAGCCCTCCTCGGCGACTCCGAGGATCGTGTACACGGCGAGCATCAGACCGCCGGTGAGCAGCGCGGCACCGGGCAGATCGGCACCCGCGGTGAGACCCAAGCCTGGACGATCGGGGACCAGCCGGATCGCGAACAGCGCCGTCGCGACCCCGATCGGCAGGTTTACGAAGAAGATCCAATGCCAATTGATCGCCTGGGTGAGCACGCCGCCCAAAAGCAATCCGATCGAGCCGCCGGCGACCGCGACGAAGGTGTAGACGCCGATCGCCTTCGCCTGCTCCCGTGGCTCGGGGAACATGGTGACGATCATCCCCAGGATCACCGCCGACGTCAGCGCGCCGCCAACCCCCTGAACGAAACGCGCACCGATCAGCAAGCCCTGGCTCTGGGCGAGCGCGCAGAGCAGGGAAGCGCCGGTGAACACGCCGAGCCCGATGAGGAAGATGCGTCGCTGCCCGATCAGGTCGCCGATGCGACCGGCCAGCAGAAGCAGCCCGCCGAATGCGATCAGATACGCGTTGACCACCCACGCGAGGTCGTTCTGCGCGAAGCCCAGGTCCTCCTGGATCGTCGGCAAGGCGACGTTAACGATGGTCGCGTCGAGGACGATCATCAGCATGCCCACGCAGAGCACGTAGAGGGCTACCCACCGCCGCCGATCGTCCGCCGCCACGGCGCGCATCGTAACGGGACTGGCGAGAACGACTCGTCGCGGCGTGAGGTGGCGACCAGTCGTCACGCTACGGCCGGCTCCGCTTCGGCGGCCGGCTCGGGCTGGCGGCCGCGACCGAGCAGCAGGCCCGCCGCAACCACCCCGAGTGCCGCAACCGCGATCGCCACGCCGAAGGCGGACTGGTAGCCGTTGGTGAGCGCGCCCAGGGGTTCTGTGCCGTGGGCTCCGGAGATGGCGACCGTGGAGAGAATCGCGACGCCCACCGCGCCGCCGATCTGGAACGAGGCGTTGTTGAGCCCCGAGGCCAGCCCGGCCTCGGTCTCAGCCACGCCTGTCAGCGACGCGATCGAGCCCGCGACGTAGGCGGCGCCGATGCCCGGGCCGAGGATCAGCAGGGCGAAGAGGAGGTCGCCGAGGTAGCTACCGCCGACCGAAACCTGCGTCAGAAGCAGGCTGGCCAGGCCGGTGAGCGCCATGGCGACGACCGCGACCGGCCTGACGCCGCCCTTGGTCGCGATCGCCTGCGCGGTGAAGGTCCCGATCAACGCCGTGACCGGCAGGACGACCGAGGCGAGCCCGAACTGGATCGGCGACCAGCCAAGGACCTCCTGGGCGTACTGGGTGAGGATGAACGGCACGCCGAAGCCCATCGTCCCCAACGCGAAGAGCACGAGGTTGCCCCCCACCAGCGACCGCGACCGGAACACGCCCAGCGGCGCCAGCGGAGCGACAGAGCGCGACTCGATGCGCACGAAGACCACGGTCAGCACAGCCGCCAGCGCCAGAAGGCCGAGCGTCTGGCCACTTGCCCAACCGGCCTCCGGGGCCTCGACGACCGCGTAGACCAGCGCCACCAGCGCGGCCGTGATCGTCACAGCGCCGGCGACGTCGAAGCGCCGCTGCCCGGCCGGCGCGCGGCTCTCGCCCAGGAACACCGGGCTCAGCGCGGCAACCAGGCCGGCAACCGGCAGGTTGATGAAGAAGATCCACTCCCAACCCAGCCCGTCGGTGATCGGGCCGCCCACCAACCACGCCGCGGTCCCGCCGATGGCGCCGGTCGAGCCCCAGATCCCGAGCGCCTTGTTGCGCTCGGCGCCCTCCGGGAAGGTCGTCATCACGATCGACAGCGCGGTCGGTGTCATGATCGCCGCCGCCACGCCCTGCACGGCGCGCGCGGTGAGGAGCGCCCCGCTCGAGCCGGCCAGTCCGGCGCCGAGCGAAGCCAGCGCGAACAGCCCGGTGCCGACGATGAACATCCGGCGACGCCCCAAGAGGTCGGCGGCGCGCCCGCCCAGCAGCAGCAGACCGCCGAAGCTGAGCAGATAGGCGCTGAGAACCCACTGAAGATCTCCGGCGGAGAACGCCAAGTCCGCGTCGATCGAGGGCAGCGCCACCAGCACGATCGCGGAATCGAGGATGACCATGAAGAAGGCGGTGCACAGCAGCGCCAGCGCCTTCCAACGGCGCGGGTCGAGCTGAGTCGGGCTGTTTGTGCGTTGTGTATTGCTCATGTAAGGACGTCGCAGCACCGAGGGCGATTTGGACAGGCCTCGGAAATCCGATCAGTCCAACGCACCCAGACGCCGCTCGAGCTCCGCGCGCTCGACGGCGTTGGCCGTGAGCCCGATCGCACGCTCGTATGCACGCGCGGCGCCCTCGGCGTCGCCCGCGCGGCTCAGCAGCTCGGCATGCGCCGCGTGGAGCGGCTGGTAGCGCTCGAGCGCCTGATCGCCGAGCAGCGGTTGGAGCAGCGCCAGGCCAGCGGCGGGCCCGGCTGCGAGGCCGACCGCGACGGCGCGATTGAGCTCGACGACCGGCGACGGGTTGAGTCTGGCCAGGGCGCCGTACAGCTCGGCGATCTGCGCCCAGTCGGTGGCTTCGGCATCCGGGGCCTCGATCTGCAGCGCGGTGATCGCCGCCTGCAGCTGGTACTCGCCGGGACTACGCAGGCGCACGGCACGGTCCAGCGTCGCGAGACCCTCGCGGATCCGGTCCCGATCCCAAAGCGAGCGGTCCTGCGCGTCGAGCGCGACGTAATGGCCGCTGGAATCCACGCGGGCGGCGCGACGCGCGTCGTGGAGCAGCATCAACGCCAGCAGTCCCCACACCTCCGCGTCGTCGGGCATCAAGCGGGACAGCAGCTGGCCGAGACGGATCGCCTCGTCGCACAGCTCGCCGCGGACGAGGCGATCGCCCGCGGTGGCCGCGTAGCCCTCGTTGAAGATCAGGTACACGACGCGCAGCACGCCGCGCAGGCGGTCGGGCAGCTCCTCGTCGGGCGGCACGCGGTAGGGGATGCGGGCGTCCGCGATCTTGCGCTTGGCGCGAACGATCCGCTTGCCCATGGTCGGCTCCGCGACCAGGAAGGCGCGGGCGATCTCAACTGTGGTCAGGCCCCCGAGCGCCCGCAGCGTGAGCGCCACCCGCGCCGGCATCTCGAGCGCCGGATGGCAGCAGGTGAAGATCAGCCGCAGCCGGTCGTCGACGATCGTGCTCTCGTCGTCCATCGATGGCTCCTCCTCGTGCTGGGCGTCCAGGCGCGTCAGCTCGGCCAGCCGCTGGGCGCGATCCGCTACCGACCGGTTCCGGCGTAGGCGATCGATCGCCCGCCGCCGGGCGGCGGTGGTGATCCAGGCCCCCGGATTGGCCGGAACCCCGTCGCGCCGCCACTGGGTGAGCGCGGCCTCGAACGCGTCCTGCACGGCGTCCTCGGCAAGCTGGAAGTCGCCCGCCTGCCGGATCAGGGTGGCCAGCACGATCGCCCGCTCGTCGCGGAACGCACCGGCGATCGCGGCCGAGACCGGGTCGGCCGGGTCCACGCCCGTGCTCACGCCAGGTCGTTCACCGCCTCCTCGGGCAGGTCGACGCCCGCTTCGCGCGCCGTGTTCACCCACTCCTCGGCCGGCATGACCGGGCGCACCTCGATCGTCGCCCAAGGCGCCATCGGCAGACGTGCGGCGTGCTTGAGGGCCTCATCGAGGTCGGCGCAATCCAGCACGTAGTAGCCGGCCAGGATCTCCTTGGTCACCGCGAACGGACCGTCGGTGATCTGCGTCTCTCCGTCGCGCACGCGGACCGACGTCGCGCTCTCCACCGAGCGCAGGCGCTGGACGCCCACCAGCAGCCCGGCCTCCCGCAGGCTGCGGTGCAGCTCCACCAACGTCGGCGTCACCTTCTCGCGCTCCGCCCGCTCGGCCGGGTCGACCTCCTCTTCATACACGAGCAACATGTACTGAGACATCACGCCTCCAACGTTTGTGTTCTTCGCCGCAGCATGCGCGGCCCTCATAACCACGTCGCCGCTCGCCGGACGATTTGGACAGACCCGACCCACGGCGCGACGCGCCGGTCGCGGCCCTCCCGCTCAGCGGCCCGTCGGCCCCGCGAAGCGCACGCGCGTCCCGCCTCCGTCGCAGCGGAGGTTCTGGGGCACCCTCGGCACGACCTTGCAGCTGTAGCGGATGTCGTTGACCGAGAAAGAGCGGTCGGACTCCCCCGCTCGAAAGCGAAGCGCCCAGGTTTGAGTGACCGCGTTGGCCTGCTGGCACGAGAACGCGCCGGAGGCCTGGCTGGGTCCGCGTCGGGAGATCGCCAGGTACGCGATGTTCCTCGTGCTGCTCTTGCACGCCAGCGAGCGCACGGGCGCTTCGAACAGAAGCGTCAAGCGAGCGCCCTTGGGAATCGACTGGACGGCATTGAGCGTCGCCGTGTAGCGCGAGCCGCCGAGCGAGTACCTACCGCCCGTGAGCGAGTAGGCGCCCTGAACCCAATGAGGCCGAACCGTCGCCGAGATCAGCTTCAGACTCGTCCCGGGCAACGCGACTCGCAGGCGCTCGTTGCCGGCGCCCCCAGCCAGGCCAACGACCGCCCTGCAGGACTCATCGTCGCCACGGCAGGAAACCGTCCTTGTCTGTGCGCTCGCCTGGGCGGCGAGTGTGGCTACGACGGCCGTCGCCGCGACGGTCGTGAGGATGGTCGCCGCGACCGCGGTCGGCCTAGAAGCGCGTGCGTGGAGATGCATGAATGCCTCATCTGTCGAGTCCGAAGCCGGCATAGGGTAACCGGGCGGCTGCGCTAAACCCGAGCACGTGAGGGCCGTGAAGGATCCGGTACTCGACAATGTGTCGGGGGGTTGTGGGGGTTGTCGAGGTGCGTGTCGCGAAGCCGAATCGGCTCAGGCCGCTGCGACCGACCCACATTTGTGAGTGCCGCTGCGGACCGACTCCGGGGCGCCCGCGACGTTGACCCGGCGCGTCCCAGGCCGTACGGTCACGCCGATGGCGGCCTCCGCGCGCACGGACGGAGCGTGCCACGCCCAGGCGGGGGGCGTGTCCTAGCGTGACGTCGCCGGTCGACGGCTTCCGCGCGCCGGCCGGCGTGGCGCTGCTGGTCCTCGGCGCCGTCCTGCTGATCACGGGCGCCATCGCGTTCTACGCACGCGAGCAGGTCGTGGATCGCGAGGCCTTCGGAAACCGCGCCGTGGAGGCGCTCGACGACGACGGCGTCCGGCGGGTGGTCGCGCGCGAGATCGTCGTGTATCTCGAGGAGCGCGGGTCGCCGGATCTCGCCGCCGCGCGGCCGCTGCTCGAGTCGGTCGTCGGCGCGCTGATCGAGACCGGCCCGTTCCAGCGTGTCTTCCGCGCCGCGGCGGTCGAGGCGAACCGCGTCTTCTTCGTCCGCGACCGGGAGAACGCGCTGTTCGACCTCGGGGACGCCGCGCAGATCGTGGAGTTCGGCCTGCGATCGGTATCGCCCGACTTGGCCAACGACCTGCCTGAGGACCTCAAGCCGGACCTGCTGACGCTTCGCGACCAGGAGTTCGCCGGGGCCACGCTCAGGGCAGCCGAGCAGGTCAGAGTGCTCGGCGTCCTGCTTCCGCTGCTGGGCCTAGTTCTGCTGGCGGCCGCGGTCGCGGTCTCCCCGGATCGCCGCATCGCGGTGCTGCGGGCGGGTGTCGGGATCGGGGCCGCGGCCGCGCTGCTGCTCGTCGCCCTGCTCGTCCTGAGAGCGCGCACGCTGGCCGGCGTGTACGGCGAGGACGAGCTGACCGACGAGGAGGTGCGCGAGGCGGTCGGTGGGTTGCTGGACGCGTTCGTCGGCGACCTGCTGACCTGGTCGCTCCTGCTGGCGCTGCTCGGCATAGCCGTCGCCGCCGCGGCCGCGGCGCTCGACCCCGAGGACGTCGAGGCCCCCGCTCAGCGCCTCAAGCATCTCGCCGAGCGGCCCAGGTCGGGATGGGCGCGGGCGTTGCGAGGCGTCGCGGCACTCGCCCTCGGCGTCCTCGCTGTGCTCGACCCCGGGCTGACGCTGCAGATCGCCGCGGTCGTGGCCGGCGCGTTCCTCGTGTTCTTCGGCATCTCGGAGCTGCTGCTCCTGCTCGGCCGGCCCGGCCAGTCCCGCGCCCAGGCGCGGGAGGCGCGCGGGCGTGCACTGGTCGGCGCGGGAGCGGCCGGCGTCTTGATCGTGGGCGCGCTCGCCGCGCTCATCGTCGTCGTGACGAGCAGCTCGCCCGAGCCGAGCGCCGCCCAGCGACCGGCTCGGGCCGGCACATGCAACGGCTCCTTCGCGCTCTGTGAGCTGCGGGTGAACGAGGCGGTCTGGGCCGGCACGCACAACTCGTTCTCTGCCGCGGACAGCCCCGGCTGGTTCATCGCCAACCAGCGGCGGCCCATCGCCCGGCAGCTCCGTGACGGCATCCGCCTCTTCCTGATCGACCCGCATTGGGGCGTGGAGGCCGGCGACGGCCGCGTCCGCACGGATTTCGACACCGAGCAGCGCGACCGCAACAAGGTGGCCAAGAGCCTGCCGCCGGCGGTGCTTGCCTCGGCGGAACGCCTGGCCGGGCGCCTCGGCGCCGGCGACGCGACCGGCGAGCGCGACGTGTGGCTGTGCCACACCGTCTGTGAGCTCGGCGCCACCCGCATGAGCGACTCCCTCGAAGAGATCAGGGAGTTCCTCGAGGCCAACCGCGGCGAGGTGGTGATGCTCTTCATAGAGCCGTACGTGTCGTCGCGCGACATCGAGAAGGTGTTCGTCCGCTCCGGCCTCGACCGCTACTTGGTCACGCTCGACCGCAACAGCCCGATGCCGACGCTCGGCGAGCTCGTGCGCCGAAACCGGCGCGTGATCGTGCTGACCGAGAAGGAC
Source organism: Thermoleophilaceae bacterium (assembly GCA_046462295.1). GTDB lineage: Bacteria > Actinomycetota > Thermoleophilia > Solirubrobacterales > Thermoleophilaceae > JACVRW01. The sequence continues at coordinate 15,462 of JBKGUS010000051.1, forward strand.
GCGGACGGCACGGTGCCGTGGTACCTCGACGGCTTCTCGTTCGTCCAGGACACGCCTTTGGGTGCGACCAAGGTCTCGGAGCTGAGCTGCAAGCGCGAGCGTGGCGACGCCGACAGCCCGTGGCTGATGCTGAACCACTGGGCCGACCTGTTCCCGCCGCGCCGCACCCCCAACGCGCCGTTCCAGACGCGGCGGGAGATCATCTCGCGTGCTCACAAGTGCGCGCGCGGGCGCGGGGTCCCGGTGAGCCTGATCGCGGTCGACCACTACGACCTGGGAGCGCTGGTCGAGGCGGTGGAAGAGCTGAACGGGGAACGGATCCAGGCGCTCCGTCGCGCCCAGGCGGCCGCGCGCAGCGGATAGTCAGGAGGACCGATGGAGATCGCGGCGATCGTTCTCGAGTTCGAAGGTGACACGACGTTCCTCGACGCCGAGGGGCAGCGGGCCGGCCTGACCGTACTCACGGCGCTGCTCGTCTCGTTCCTGCTGATCCGGGCCAGCACGCGTCTGATGCGCAGCCCGAGGGTGCCGTGGTGGCCCGGCAGCATCCAGACCGAGGGCGGGCTGCACGTCCACCACCTCGTGTTCGGCATCGTGCTGATGCTGCTCTGCGGCTTCCTGCTGGCGCTGCGGCTGGAGAGCCCCTGGATGGAGCTGGCAGCCGCGGGCTTCGGGATCGGCGCCGGCCTGACGCTCGACGAGTTCGCGCTTTGGCTGCATCTCGAGGACGTGTACTGGGCAGAGGAGGGGCGCCAGTCGGTCGACGCGGTGATCGTCGCCGTGATCGTCGGCGGCCTCGTGCTGATGGGGTTCCTGCCCTTCTCGACCGACTCGGGCGCGCCGGCGATAGTCCTGTCGGTCCTGGTCTCGCTGGCGGTCGCCGCCGTCGCCGTGCTCAAGGGCAAGGTCTTCCTGGGCGTGGCCGGGATGCTGTTCCTGCCGGCGGGCCTGGTCGGGGCAATCCGGCTCGCGAAGCCCGGCTCGCCGTGGGCGCGGCGCCGTTATCCGGAGGGGAGCCGGAAGCGGACCGAGTCGGAGCGCCGCTTCGAGCGTCACACGCGCCGCTACCAGCGCTTCCAGGACCGCGTGGCGGGCGCGCCCAGCTCGAGCGAGCAGCCCTGAGGGGGCGCCAGGGGCTCCTCAAACGATCTGAATCTCGGCGCTCTCGGCGCCGCGGAACGGGGCGATGCGCTCGGCCTCGGCGGCCAGCTCCTCCTTTGACGCGGCCTTGAGCTTTCCGATCGGCTCCACCGTGACGATCAGCTTCTTGCCCTTCTTGGCGGGCCGCCACAGGCCGGCCACCTCGCCGTGCACGAGCACGGTCCCGGGGCCGCCGAGCGCCGTCCAGATCCGCTTGCGCAGCGCGGCGTCTTCCACGAGCAGCTCGCGGTCGCGGGCGGCGTTCAGGGGATCGCGGTTCGCCAGCAGGCGTACGCCATGGATCTCCGTACCTGCGGCAAGCGCCTGCTCATCATCGGCTAGTGCCCATGCGTTCGTGCCCTCCAGATCCACCTCGACCAGCTTGCCCGCCCGTTCCCAGAGGGCGTTCGCGTGCAAGGTCGCGAGGCCGGCCCAGTCCGCGAGCAGCTTGGGGCGTGCCGGACCGTAGGCCTGCAGGAAGCGGCGAGCCAGCTCGGCGCCGGGGTCCCTCGGCTTGCGCGCCTTGGGCGGCAGCCCGAACACGGCGCTCCGGCCCTCGCGGCCCACGATCGCGAGCACGCCCCGGATGCCGGTCGCGCGCCAGAGGGACGGGTGCACGTGGTGGCTCTGGCAACCCCTGCACCACCACAGGAGCTCCGCCGGCAGGCGCTCGCGCAGCGCCTGGTGGAAGTCGTCGCGCGGGAGCGGGCCGTCGCGAAGGCTGTCGTGCACGGCGTTGGTGACCCGGTCGAGCGCCTCCATCGCCGTGATGCCGTCAAGGAACTTCCAGGCGTTTCCGATCACGGCCTTGGCCGCCTCTTCGCCCGGCGGCTCGAGCCCCGAAGTGAACACGGCCAGATCCCGCTCGGAGACGGCCATCGGCGCGCCGCGGATGCTCGGCACAAGCACGAGCTCGTCGAGGGCCTCGGGCGGAGCGTCCGCGCGCGCGGCGAGCGCAAGCCGGGCGGTGCCGGGCGGCGTGTCCTGCAGGCCGACCCAAGCGGCGTCCTGCACCTGCTTCACGCCGAGGCGCTCGGCCAGATGGTGCCGTGCCACGCGGAATGCGAGCGCCTGCCTGATCGTCACGGGCGGGGCCACGCCGCCTCGCGGACGACGTTGAGCAGCGGCTCGCCGCGGGCGAAGCGCACCAGCTGCTCGGCGCCGAGGCGCCCCGCGCGCTCGTCGGCCGCGGGAGTGTCCCCGGCGTTGTGCGGCGTGATCGCCAGCGCCAGGTCCCACAACGGGTGGTCGTCCGGCAGGGGCTCCGGATCGACCACGTCCAGGACCGCGCGCAGCCGCCCCGACCGTAGCTCGGCGACCAGCGCGCCCGTGTCGACCACCGCGCCGCGGCCGGCGTTGACCAGCAAGGCGCCGTCGCGCATCCGGGCCAGCAGCGCCGCGTCGACGAGACCGGTCGTCTCGGGCGTGATCGGCGCGAGCACCACGACCGCGTCGGCCCGCCCGACGAGGGCCGGCAGCTCGGAGACGGGTTGGACGCCGTCGCGGGCGTGGCGAGCGACCCCGATCACCGTCACGCCGAACGGCTCCAGGTGCCTCTCGACATCCCGCCCGATCGAGCCGTGGCCGACGATCACCACCGTCGCCCCCTGGAGCTCGCGCGGCAGAGCGTCCGACCAGCGGCGCGAGCGGGCCGCCTGGAACTGGCCGTACGCATCACCCAGCAGCGCCCCGACCACCCACTCCGCCACCGCCGCGTCGCGCGCCCCGCGCGCGTTGCAGAGGGTGACCCAGTCCGGAACGCTCGCCTCGATCCAGTCCGTTCCGGCCGAGAGCGTCTGCACCACGCGCAGCCGCTCGAGCTGCGGCAGCGCCCGCAGCGTCTCGCGATCCGCCCAGTCGGGGAGCAGGAAGACGGCGTCCTCGCGCCCGTCGGGCAGGCGCCGCACGTCGACCGTGTCCGGGGCGAGCCGGGCGGCCACTTCGAACGCGCTGTCGGTGACGGCAGCGATCACGCGCCGGCGGGATTCGGCACTTCCAGCGCCGCTCGCACCACGGCCGCCAGCCGCTCCACCGCCGCCTCCAGCTCGGACTCCGTCAGGTGGCTGAACGACAACCGCATCGAGTCGCGACCCTCGTCGCCCACATGGAAGGGCGGGCCCGGCACATAGGCCACGCCGGCCTCCAGAGCGGCCGGGCGCATGGCGACCACGTCGACCTCGTCGGGCAGCGTGAGCCAGGTCAGGAAGCCGCCCGTCGGCTCCGTCCACTCCGCCCCGTCGGGCATGTGGCGCCTCAGGGCATCCGACAGGGCCGCCCAGTGCGACGCATACAGCGCCCGCGCCGCCGGCAGATGACGCTCGAAGCCGCCGGCGCGTCCGTACTCCTCCACCATGCGCTGCCCGAGCCCGCCGGCGCACTGGTCCGTGGTCTGCTTGGCGGCGGCCAGCTCGGCGATCACGTCGGCCGGACCGGTGGCCCATCCGAGCCGCACGCCGGGGAAGAAGCTCTTCGAGAACGTCCCCGCTTGCAGCACCACGTCCGGGGCGAGCGCCCACAGCGTCGGCAGCGAGGTTCCGTCGAACGACAGCTCGCGATACGCGACGTCCTCGAAGATCAGCACGCCGTGCCGGCGGCACAGCGTGACCAGCTCGCTGCGCCGCTCCAGCGACAGCGTCCGGCCGGTCGGGTTCTGGTACTCGGGGATCGTGTAGACGAACTTCGGTCGCAGGCCGGACTCCAGGCGCTCCGCCAGCTCGTCGACGCGCAGCCCGTCGTCGTCCATGGCGACGGCGACCTGGTCGGCCTCGGCGCCGCCGAACGCCATCAGCGCGCCCAGATACGTGGGCGCCTCGACGACGACCCGGTCGCCCGGATCGATCAGCGCCTGGCACATCAGCGCGAGGCATTCCATCCCGCCGCTGGTGACGATCAGCTCGGCGGGCTTGGGCCGCCGCCCCTGCAGCTGCTCCTGGCGCTCGATCAGGTACTCGCGCACGGTGGGGAGCCCGGCGCACGGCGTGTACTGCAGCGCCACCGCTGCGTCCTCGCGCACCAGGCGGACGGCGATCTCGTCGAGCTCGTCCGTCGGGAAGGTCGCCGGGTTCGGGAAGCCGCCCGTCATGGAGAGCACGCCGGGAGGACTGCCGGCCAGGATCGTCGTCAGCTCGTCGCCCCCGCGCAGGCGCGACCGGCGCGCGAAGGCCTGCCCGAAGTCAGCCATCGACCCGGAACGCCAGCGCGCTGGAGTCGCCGCGGTCGAGCGCGGCCACGTGCTCTTCGTGGTTCGTCAGCTCGTGCAGGGAGAGGCCGCGCGCCTGACCCGCAAGGATCGCGCGCTCGCTGCGGCCGATGAGCTCCGCCGTGTCGAGCGCGGCGGCGATACGGTCGGCGGACGCGATGAGCAGGCCGTCGTCGTCCCCGAACACGATGTCGCCCGGGAACACCTCGACGCCGCCGCACACGATCCTCTCCCCGTGCGCGGCGCGTGACACGCTCGTGCCGGAACGTGGCGTCGTGCCGCGCGCGTAGACGGGCAGCCCGATGGCGCGCAGGCCGCGCAGGTCGCGGCAGTAGCCGTCGGCCACGATGCCCGCCAGGCCGCGCCGGCGCGCCTCGGTCACGAACAGCTCCCCGTACACCGCGCGCGTCCCGCCGCCCGTCGCGACGACCAGGACGTCGCCGGGCGCCGCCTCGGTCAGAGCGCTCAGCACCGGCAGGTGGTCGTCCTCCGCCACGACCGTGAACGCCGGCCCGGCCATGCGCACGTCCGGGATCATCGCGCGGACAGCCGGATCCACGACCGGCAGCGTCTTGTCGGCATCCGACAGCGCCGACACGTCGATGGCCAGCAGCCGCTCGATCAGGTCCACGGCACAGAGCGTGCCACATGGCGGCGGGGCCGGACGCGGGGACCCGGCCGTTTACCCTGTCCGGCCATGCGGGCAGGGGTCCTGGTGATGCTGGGGGTGACGGCATTGGCGCTCGCGCCGGCCGCCGCCGCCCGGCCGCCGCTCGAGGACCGGCCCGAGGACGGCTCGTCTCGCAGCTGCAACGCGGGCACGCTGACGATCCGCGACGGCCGACCGCTGAAGCTTGTCGTCTTCGACCAGTTGGGCGCCATCGAGCGCCCCCGTCGCTACCGGGACAACTCGGTGCTCTGGAGCTCCGTGCGGAAGGTGAGCTGCCGGGCCTTCTGGCGTCGCTCGTCGGGCGAGCCGGACAAGGCTTGGGACTGCACGGACGGCTACGTGCTGCGCATCAACGGCTCGGCCTGCGGCCTGACGGCCGGGCACTGCAGCCGCTATCCGCTCCTCCCGCCCGGCGGCGGCGCGTGGGAGACCGAGCTCGCAGAGCGGCAGGACGTGTTCCTCGGCCACCGCAGGCGCCAGGCACTCGGCTCGGTGATCGCCAACGCCAACCTCGGCGAGAACGGGCCCGACGCGCTCGTGTTCGCGCTCGACCAGGTCCCCCAGGCCGCGCAGCAGATCGATCGCGGCTCCCTGACGCCGCTGCGGGTCTCCGGCTGGCTGCCGACGCGCCGGCACCGCAACGGGCTCGTTGTCTGCTTCTCCGGTCGGACGAGCGGCATGCAGCGCTGCGGCCGCGTCTACGAGCGGCTCCTCGAGGGCCGCCGCCGGGTCGTGTGCGCACACGTCAAGACGACGGGCGGGGACAGCGGCGGACCGGTCTACACCCGCCCCCGAGAGGGTGCGGTGAGGGCCGTCGGGATCGTGATGGCCTCGCGGATCTTCTTCGGCCGCGGCGACCTCTGCTACACGCCGATCCAGACCGTCCTCGACGCCTTCGGCGCCGACTTCCCGACCGGCGTCGTCGCGACGTCGGGCTAGCCCCACGACCGGCCTACGCTACCCGCATGACAGCCCAGGACCACTCGCTCAGCGACCACCTCGACGCCCGCGCGGCCCGCTACGGCAGCCGGTACCTGCTCGACCCGGCCCCGGACAAGCGGCTGCCGGAGCGCGGCATGCCCGCCGTGGACGCCATGCGGCTCGTCGCCGAG
>JBKGUS010000052.1:0-5579 GCA_046462295.1 Thermoleophilaceae bacterium
TCAGTCCCTCGGCACGGGGCAGGACGTGGCGGCGGGCCGAGATCCTCACGAGCGCGGCGCCGCTCGCGAAGATCGCGCCCTCGACGGCGATCAGCGCCGCCAGCGAGGCGCGCTCCGGGTCGTCGGCGCCGCCACCGGTCAGCCCGATGACCACCAGCCCGGCCGCCGTGATCGTCAGGCCGACCCACTGGCGCCGTCCGAGCTGAAAGCCGAAGAAGCGCTCGGCGAACACCGCGAGGAAGACGAGCCCGCCGGAGAGGACCGCCTGCACGATGGACAGCGGCGCCAGCGAGAGCGCACCAACGTGCAGAAACCAGGCCACGATCGCCACGGCCCAGCCAACCGCGAACCATTTGGAGCGGAACAGACCGGCGGCGCTGCGCAGCGGATGGCGAGCCCGGATCGGCGGGGCAAGCACCGCCCCGCGGTGCTTGAGAAGAAACGCGAGATTGGTGGCAACCGCCGACGCGAGAGCGAGGATCAGCCCAGGGATCACGACGAAGGGGCAAGCGCGTGGACGGCCCCACCCTAATCCACGCGGCGTTCGGGAGTCCTACCCGCCGGTCTCGGCCGACTGTCTGGCGAGTATGGACAGCAGGTCCCCGATCTTCTGCTCACGCGCGAGCCGATCGGGCAGCGGCAGGTGGGACTGGATCGTGTAGTGGTTGCGGCGGCCGTCGCGCCTGCGCGAGATGTAGCCGGCGTCGGCGAGCTCCACGACGATACGGTGCGCCGCGCGCTCGGTGATCCCGACCGCCTCGCCGATGTCCCGCAGACGGATGCCGGGGTCATGCGCGATGCAGAGCAGCACCTGGGCGTGGTTGGTGAGAAACGACCAGCTCGGCAGCTCCTCGTGTTCCACGTACCATAGCTTAATGTTTCTAGACTCATTTGTCATCTATAATCGGTGCAATGGTGATCACCGGGACCAACCGCTATCGCAGCCCCTTCGACCGGGTGGACGCAGCGCGGGAGGAGCAAAACGAGCTCGAGCGGTTGCGTGACGAGGCTCGCTACCGCCGTGAGCGCCTCCAGCTCTACCGGGCACGGATGTACGGCGGGCGCGCGGGCAGCCAGGCCAAGCTCAGGGAGCTCCAGCGGGCATCCGACGGTGCCGCTGCCCGTCTTGGCCGGGCGGAAGCCGCCGGCTCCGCCTAGCCGCGCCTCGTGGCGGCGCCTCGCCGGCAGGGCGAGCGTCGGGCTACAGCTGCCGCGACGACCAGAGCAGCGCCGCCAGGATCACCGAGGTCAGCCCGATCACGAGCCCCACGATCCAGCCGGCGACGTCCTGGCCCACGAGCACCGCGCCCAGGAGCACGGCGATGCCGACGATACCGGCGGTTGCGACCAGGCGCATAGCGCCGCGCTCGACCTTCGTGCGACGCCGCTCTCGGGCGGGCACCATCCCCTGAGGGGGCCCGCTCCGCCGTGATTCCCGCTCGCGCCGGCGAGCCTCGCGGTCCGTCGCATCGGGCTCAGGCTCGGAGGCCACGGGCCAAGGCTAGCTACGGCGGCAGGCGCCGTCCTCTGCGCCGCAGCCGCATCCATTTGTAGTCGTGGGGCCGGAGCTCGAGCTTCACGCGCCCGTCCTCGAGGGCGTGCTCCTCGTCCGAGAAGAGATCAACGAGCGCCTCGGCGTCCGCTGGCCCGTCGATGCCGAGCGCGACCGTCACCGCCGTGCCGCCCAGCTCGTGCACGGCGACGATCGTCGAGCCGTCCCAGTCGCAGCGGTGCGCGAGAACTGACGCCGCGCCCGCATCCAGGATCTCGAGCGAGCCGAACCCGATCTCCGGGCACTCGCGCCGCCTCCGGATGAGCCGCTCGAACCAGTTCAGCAGAGACCCGTCCTCGCGGCGCTGGCGGGCGACGTTGACTGCGGCCGGCCCGAAGCGCTCGTCGTCCACGACCGGCCGGCACAGCGCGGCCGTGTCCGCGACGGTGGAGAACCCGGCGTGCTTCTCGTCGGACCACTGCATCGGCGAACGCACGCTGAGACGTCCCTCGATCTCGAGGTTCTCCGCCATCCCGATCTCCTCGCCGTAGAACAGCACCGGCGTGCCCCGGAGCGAGAAGGCAAGGCTGTAGACCATCCTGATCGCTTGCTCGTCGCCGTCGAGCATGGGAGGAAGCCGCCGGCGCAGCCCGCGCCCGAACAGCTGCAGCGACTCGTCGGGGCCGAAGGCGGCGAAGACCTCCTCGCGCTCGCTGTCGGAGAGCTTGTCGAGCGTCAGCTCGTCGTGGTTGCGCACGAAACGCCCCCACTGGCAGTCCGGGGGGATCTCCGGCGCCTCGCGGAGCGCCGTGCGCAGCGGCTCCGCGTCGCCCCGGGCGAGCGCGAGGTACATGGCCTGCATCCCGGGGAAGTCGAACAGCATCTGGAGCTCGTCGCCGTCCTCGTCGCCGAAGAAGGCGCGCGCCTCCTGCGGCTCGAGGTTGACCTCGCCGAGCAGCATCGCCGCGCCGTTGCGCCTCGCGACGAACGAGCGCAGGTCGCGCAGGAGCTCGTGCGGGTCCACGAGTGCCCCCTCCGGCATCCCCATCGGCTCGAGCAGGAAGGGGACGGCGTCGATGCGGAAGCCCGACAGCCCCTGCTCCAGCCAGAAGCCCATGACCTGCGCGATCTCGTCCCGGACCTCGGGATTGGCGACGTTGAGGTCCGGCTGGTGCGAGTAGAAGCGGTGCAGGTAGTACTGCCCCGCCCGCTCGTCCCAGGCCCAGTTCGACTCCTCCTTGTCAGGGAAGACGACGTCGCCCGGCTTCTCCTCCGGCCGCTCGTCGGACCAGACGTAGAAGTCGCGGTAGGGCGAGTCCCGGTCGGCGCGCGCGGATTGGAACCACGCGTGCTGGTCGGAGGTGTGGTTGACGACCAGGTCGGCGATCACCCGGATGCCGCGGTCCTGCGCGGTGCGCACGAACTCGACGAAGTCGCCGTGCGTTCCCAGCCGCGGGTCGACGGCGTAGAAGTCCGTAATGTCGTAGCCGTCGTCGCGGCGTGGCGACGCGTAGAACGGCATCAGCCACACGCACGACACGCCGATGCCGCCGAGGTAATCGATCCGGTCCGTGAGTCCGCGCAGGTCGCCGCAGCCGTCGCCGTCGGCGTCGTAGAACGTCTCGACGTCGAGGCAGTAGACCACCGCGTTCTTCCACCACAGGTCGCTGGTCGCTTTGAGCCTCATGCCGCGAGCCGGGGCAGGACGTGCTCGCCGAACGCGTCGATGAAGGCGCTCAGGTCCTGGCCGACGTGGTGCAGGTTGATCTCGTCGAACCCGAGCGCGGCGAGCTCCTGGAGCCACGCGGTGTGCCGCGCCAGGTCCGCGGAGACGAGGACGGTGTCGCGGACCTGCTCGGGGGTGACGTCACTCGCCAGCCGGTCGAAATCGTCGGGCAGCTCGACGTCCCAGCACGTCGGCGGCGGGAAGACGTTCGTGCGCCACTGGTCATGGGCAATGCGGAGCGCCTCCTCTTCGGTCGCCGCCCAGGACAGGTGGACCTGGAGGACGAGGCGCTTGCCCTCGCCGCCGTTCGAGCGAAACGCGTCGATCATCTCCTCGAGCTTGGCCCGCGGCTGGTTCACCGTGGCGAGCCCATCGGCCCACTCGCCGGCCCAGCGCGCGGTCTCCACGCTGATGGCCGGCCCGATCAGCGGCGGCGGCCCCGGCGGCAGCGTGTGCAGCTTCGCCCTGTCGACGCGCACGTGCCCGTCATGCGTGACGGTCTCGCCGGCGAAGAGCGCGCGAATGACCTCGACGCACTCCCGCAGCCGCGCGTTTCGCGTCGCCTTGTCGGGCCATGGCTCGCCGGTGATGTGCTCGTTGGACGCCTCGCCGGTCCCGAGCGCGATCCACAGCCGCCCCGGGAACATCTCGCACAGCGTCGCCGCGGCCTGCGCGACGATGGCGGGGTGGTAGCGCTGGCCGGGCGCGTTGACCACGCCGAAGGGCAGCTCCGTGGCTCCCATCGCCGCGCCGAGCCACGACCAGGCGAACCCGGACTCGCCCTGCCGCTCGCTCCAGGGCGAGAAGTGGTCGGACGACATGATCGCCCCGAAGCCCGCGGCCTCGGCGTGCTTGGCGTGCTCGAGCAGGCGGCTGGGCGGGATCTGCTCGTGGGAACAGTGGAGGCCGACGACGGGCATCCCATACGCCTACCCGCTCGGGAAGAGCTCATACACGCAGCGCCGGAGCGCTGGCCGTAGCTCAGGGTGCCGGTCAGGGGGAGCCGTACGCGCCGGTGAGGGCCGGTTATCCGCACCCCGGCCGGCGGGGTCACCCCCCTGTCGGCCAGGGCATGCGGGCGGCAGTGTGCAGGTCGATGCTCCCCACCCCATCCAGCGACGCCGCAGCGCTTCCGGCGCTCGACCTGCGGCCGTTGGCACGGCGCGCCGCGCTGGCGCTCGGCCTCGCGCTCGTGGCGGTGGCAGTTGTCGTGGTCGCCGGCGGCCCGCTTCAGGCCTTTGCCGACGCGCTCCAGCGCGCGATCGAAGCCGACCCGCGCTGGATCGGCGCGGCTGCCGCGTTCGAGCTGCTGGCGTTCGCGGGGTACGTGGCGCTGCTGTGGCTCGTCGGCCGTCGCGCGACGCGGCGCCTCGGCCTGCGTGAGAGCGCCGAGGTGGCGCTGGGCGGCGCGGCCGCCACACGGCTGCTGCCCACGGGTGGAGCCGGCGGGTCGGCGCTGACCGTGTGGGCCTTCCGCCGCGCGGGCCTCGACGGGCGCTCCGCCGCGCGCACGCTGCTCGCGTTCCTCGTGGTGCTCTACTCGGTCTTCCTGATCTCGATCGCCGTGGCCGGCGGGCTGCTCGCGGCCGGGCTCGCCTCCGGCGGCGGCTCGTTCGCGCTCACGGGGCTTCCTGCATTCGGCGCGGTGCTGATCATCGCCGGCGCGCTCGCGCTCGCCGTGCGCCGGCCCGCCCCGGTCTCGCGCGCGGCATCTGGCGCGCGCCGTGCGGAGCGCGCCAGCGCGGCGCTGGCAGTCGGCTCCGCCACGATGAGCGGCGCCGTGCGCGACGCGATCGCGCTCGCGCGCTCCGGCGACCCACGCCTGCTCGGCGCCATTGCCTGGTGGGCGTTCGACGGGGTCGTCCTCTGGGCGATGCTGCACGCGCTTGGCGCGCCGCCTGCGCTCGCCGTGCTGGTGCTCGCCTACTTCGTCGGCCAGATCGCGAACACGATCCCAGTGCCCGGCGCCGCCAGCGGCGGGATGGTCGGCGTGCTGCTGGCCTTCGGCGTGGAGGCCGACCTCGCGATCGCGTCGGTGCTCGCCTACCGCTCGGTGGCGATCTGGCTGCCCGCCCCGCTCGGCCTCGTGGCGCTCGCCGGCCTGCGCAAGACCTTCGCCCGCTGGGCCGAGGAGGACGCTCCGGTGCAGGCGCCCGCCGCCGCGCCGGTCCTCACCCCCCGCCCCGAGCCGGTCCGCCGGCCGGTGTGGCCCGTCCCCGAGCCCGCGGCTCAGATGGCGGCATGACGCGGCCCCGCCTCGAGATCGTCGCCGGGGCAGTCGCGCTGACAGTGGCCGCGGCGGCGCTCGCCTGGCACCACCACCGCAGCAGCAGGCGGGCCGCCGGGCTAGCGGCCGAGTGT
>JBKGUS010000053.1:0-4136 GCA_046462295.1 Thermoleophilaceae bacterium
GTCGCCGGCCACGGCGACCGCCGGGCACTCTTGCGAGCACCGGCCGTGCTCGCTGCACTTCCCGCAGATGTCGCTACGCCCTGGCGCTTCGGAAGCCGGGGGGTCCCCGACCTGGAGTCCTGATTCTCGTCCCGAGCGATAGCGCGACCCACCCGGTCCGAAGCGGCTGCTTGCGAGCAAATGCGGCGTTGAGGCGAGATACTCGCCGCGCGATGGCGCAGCAGGACGTCGAACGTTGAGCGGCACGAGAGTGACCCCGACGCAAAGCTCATCGTGTTGGTCGAGGTGTAGGGGTCGAGGCAACGGAGAGAGATGCTCAGGCATAGCGTTGAGATCAACCGCAGGCCGGAGGACGTCTTCGCCTACCTCGATCAGCTCGACCGCTACGTGGAGTGGCAGGAAAGCCTCATCAGCACGCGGGTCGACACAGAGGGCCCGACGCGGGTCGCCTCGCGGGGGGTCGACAGACGCAGGGCCCCGGGTGGCCCACGCGACATCCCCTTCGAGGTCACCAAGCACGATCCGCCCCGCAAGGTCGCCTTCCGGGGGACAGCAGGTCCGGTGCGGCCGGTCGCCACGGTCACGGTGGAGCCCGTCGGCGACGGATCGCGCTCGCGCGTGAGCCTCGAGCTCGACCTGCAGGGCCACGGATTCGGAAAGCTCGTCGCTCCGTTCGCGCGCCGGAGTGCCGCCAGGGAGGCGCATGTAGAGGCGGTCGGTGCGCTTCCGCCGCTGGCTCCTTGGTGGCGGGTGGCCGGCCGCGCGGTCAGTCCGTATCGAAGTGGACGGTGTCGACCGAGGTCCGCCGGCGATTGTCGAAGGTGATTCCGCCGGAGGCCCCTTCGAAGGCGCCCGTGCCACCCGTTATCGCGCCGACGATCGGGTCGTCCCTGAACGTGACGAGGGCCGCGAGGTGGAGTGTGCCTCTGGAGAGCCTGAATGCCCCGTCGCAGCGGAAGGGGACGCGCGCGAAGCGCTTTCGCGCGACGATCGCCCGGCACTCGAAGAAGAACCTCCCGACGCGCCGCTCATTGGAGGCGTTGTAGAGCCAGTTGCTGCCTACGACCACGTCGCCGGCGGAGACGTTCGGCTCGCCTCCTCCCCTGGACCGGGGCGGCAGGTCGACGAACCGGAACGTGCCCAGATTGTTGCGTTCGACGAAGGTGCGCGTCTGCGAGCCGGGGTGATCGGCGTTGCCTGCGGCGGCTAGGACGGCCACCACGGTGATACCCGCCAACAGCGCGCTGGCGAGCAGCGCCAGTCGCTTCACGGTTCCTCCTTGGGCGAGGGGGGTTGGTATCCACCATATGTCCGGTTACCGGGCCTGGCAAGCCGGGGGGCGAGATCCGGCCGACCGATCGTTCGCTGACATGGTCTTGTGTGGGCGGAACCAGCTGGCGTAGGATGACCGTCCTCGTCATCGCGCAAGCGGGCTGGCGGCTAGCAGATCTCCCAGCTGGTGCCGGGATGGCGTCGCCGCAGGATCGCCTCGTAGGTGCGGGGGCGCATGGCGCGACCTCGACTGCTAGCGGCGGGATCGGCACCGACGCTCCAAAGCAGGAACCAGAGGAAGGTGAACCGCTGCCTCACCGAGGGACGACACTCGCTCGCGATCAAGCTCGCGGGGATCGAAGGGGGGATCGAATGCGCTCAGCTGGCACCGCTACTGGCTGCGCTCGCAATCGGCAGCGCCGGGCCGGATGACTTCGCCCGGCTCGGTCCGCACATCAAGTCGTGTCTGAGCTGCCGCGCCCGGCTCAGGGCGCTGCGCGCGGGACGGGTCGGCTGCCGGGCGGGTGGACGGATAGGTACCCCTGCGCGGGCGCCGTCAAGGCGACTGCCACGCGCGGCCTGAACATGACCAGGGCGTGGACGGGGAGAGAATCTCTCTCGACTCGCTTCATTGAGGCATGCAGCTGATCCGCTACGACGGCTGGCCGGTCGCGCTGGCTGGCACGGACGGCGTCTTGTTCCACCCCGCGCGCTCGACCTGGCTGAGCGAGACGAAGCGCACCCGCTGGTGCGGTTCACGTGCGCCATGGCGCTGCACGCCTTCGAGGTCGGCACCGGCATCGAGGAGGGCCCGCTCGACCAGCGTCGGGCGGAGTGCTTCGCACGGGAACTTCTGATGCCCGCGGAGGTGTTCCGCGACAACGCGGAGGAGACCGACGCGGAGCTTGCAAAGCGCTTCGGCGTTCCGGTCGAGCAAGTGCCCGAGCGTCGGTTCGAGCTCGCGGCGGTGCAATAAGCGCCTACCGCCTGACCAACTCCGGCACGCCGGAGCCCCACTCCCGCGGGCTCGGGTCCGCGAGCCGAGTCCTGTCGGCGAGACCGGCGAGACCGCCGACGCGGTTGTCAGGCCTCCACGCGCGCACGCGCGCGCGAGACTGATCCAGCAAGGAACTCAATCAACAAGAGGAGGAGAGATGTCCGACTGCACCACGCTGCTCGTCGCCGAGCGCGACGACGAGCTGCGCCCCCACCTGATCGGCCAGCTGCTGGCCGACGGCTTCGAGGCTAGACATGCAAGAACAGTGAAGGAGGCGCGCTGCCGGGCGGCCTACGGCATCCACCTTGCTGCTGCTCGGCGAGCTCGACGACGCAACGGTGTCATGGCGCCTGCTGCGCGAGATCCGCTCCGGCGATGCGTTGGCCTCCCGGTTCGATCCAGCGCTGCCGGTGATCGCGCTCTCGGCTCAGCCCGGCGAGTATGTCCCGGTACGGGCGTTCGAGGCGGGCTGTGACTCTTTCATGCGCTGGCCCGGTAACTACCTCGAGCTACGAGGCAGTGTGCGAGCCGTCCTGCGGCGCACGGCCCGCTCGCTCGCCGCGACCCCGCGACGAGTCGGAGCGCTGGCGATCGATCCGCACCGGCTTGAGGCCCGCTACGCGGGCCGGCGGCTTGAGCTCTCCGGCTTGAGTTCGCACTGCTCTGCGAGCTGGCCGCCGATCCGCTGCGCGCTTTCACCAAGCACGAGCTCCTGCGCGACCGGGGGGGGTCTCCGTGCGCCAAAACCGGATCAGCCGTAACGCGGCTAGTGCCCGACGTGTCGGCGATGGTCGCGAAAACCGAACACCCGCCGGCTTCGTCGCTGGTCGTTTCACCCGCGGCACACGCTGATCGTCGGGCTTGCTATCCGCCCTTACGGGACGCAGAGCCGGGTGAACGTCTCAACTTTGTTGGCGAACCCCTGAGCCGACCCGGTGGTCGCCGCCGGAGTACCGATGACCACCGCACATCCTGGTGGAGGTTGCGGGGGGTCCGCCTGAGCCGCTCCGGCCGGAGCTATCGCGGCCAGTCCGGCGGCGGCAGCCAGTGTGAGTGCAGATCGTCTCACCGAGCCTCCCTCCTGTATCGCTCGTTAGGAGAAACCGTGAGGAGACTCGAACAAGGCCGAGGTGTCTCCGTCAAGGGGACAGCGAACCCCTGAAAACCCGCAAATTGCGTCTGTTCTAGGGCCGATGCAACCTCGTGAGTAGCCAAGCGTCCGGGTTCGGGCGTCCGCTATACCCCTCCAGACGTCACGCGGGGTTGTTCTCCGCGCGCCAAAACCGGATCAGGCGTAACGCGGGACTGGGGGGCGCGTACCTCCCGGACCTTCCGGGAGTCGCCGCGCTCGGAGCGAGCCGCGAGGAGGTGGCATCGCGAATCCAAGAGGCCGTTGACGCGTATGCGCGCGAGCAGGCAGCGCTTGGCCGACCGCCTCTCCCAGCCCCGATAGCGGCCACGGGAGCGATTGAAGCGGCCTGACGGCGGCTCCGCGGGAGCCGCTGTCGCTTTCATGGGGGGGCGCACTCGCAACCCACCTCGGCTGACGTGCGGCGCCGCTCCCGCAATCACGCGGAGAAGCAGCAGTCGCCCCGTTCGCGGAGGCGACGAGCGCACCCGCATCACGCTCGGAGAGTGGCCGGGCTGCGCTTGGGGTTGCCGGAGGTGGATGGCTACGCTGCACTGGGTGGGTAGCACTTCCTCCCGTCGTTCCCGCTCGCTTGTAGTTTTCGTGCTGCGGTGGTCCGGCCGGCTGAGCGGCGACGCTTCGCGGTCGAACGCTTGAACGGGCGCCGCCGGCGGACGGGTGCAGCGGCCGCCGCTTCGCGGTCGCCGGCCGGTCGTGCGCCGCGTTCGGCCGCGTCTG
>JBKGUS010000054.1:0-4165 GCA_046462295.1 Thermoleophilaceae bacterium
CGCGCGCGAGCTCGCGCTGCGCTCGAACCAGAAGATCGCCCGCGCGGTGTTCGGCAGCACCGTCCAGCAGGTCCTCACCCTGGAGGACCAGGAGCTGCGCGGCATCGCCAGCGACGACGGCACCGGCCACTCGCTCGACACGATCGAGCTCGACCGCGTGCTGGCCAAGGCCCGCGAGGAGCTCGGCCAGCCGCTCGACCTGCTCGGCATGGACGCCTGCCTGATGAGCACGCTGGAGGTGGCCTACCAGACGCGCGCAAACGCGCTCAACGTGGTCGGCTCCGAGGAGCTCGAGCCCGGCGACGGCTGGCCCTACACGGCGATCCTCAAGGACCTCGCGGCGAAGCCGGGCATGGACGGCGCGAAGCTCGGCGAGGTCGTGGTCCGGCGCTACATCCAGTCCTACAACAACCGGCGGCGCATGTGGCCGGTCACCCAGTGCGCCATCTCGAGCGACGGCACCAAGCCCTTCAGCACCGCACTGGACGAGCTGTCCGGCGCGCTCACCAAGCACATGCGCCAGAGCGGCGTGGCCCAGGTGCAGGCCGCGCACCTGCGCACGGCCGGCTTCATGGGCGACCTGTTCGATCTGCGCGACTTCGCCTCCGAGCTGCGCCGGCGGCGAGTGCCGGCGGACGTGAAGCGTGCCGCCAAGAAGCTGATCGACTCGCTCGCCCCGAACGGCTATGTGCTGGCCGAGGGCCACCGCGGGGAGAGCGTGAAGCAGTGCGGTGGGGTCACCGCCTACATGCCCTTCCCGGGCTGGGGGATCTCGCCCTACTACAAGGACCTGCGCTTCGCCAAGCAGCACCGCTGGGACAACTTCCTGCGGAACTACCACCGCGCGGCGCGGTCCGGCTAGCCGTTCAGCGGGCGCCGCTCGGCGTCCACCACGACCGGCTCCTGCCGCGCCAGGCGCGGCAGGTCGCGGCGCGAGGCGATCCCCAGCTTGCGATAGATGTTGCGCGCGTGCGTGCGCACGGTCTCGATACCGATCGAGAGGCGGTGCGCGATCTGCGCGTTGGTCGCCCCGTCGTGCAGCAGCTCGAGCACCTCGGCCTCGCGCCGGGTGAGCAGCTCCGAGCCGATGATGTCGAGCGTGCTCGAGCCACCGGCGGCCGCCGAGCGGGGCAGCACGTGCATGCCGCGCGAGGCCAGGTGGATCGCGTTGATGATGTCGCGCGCCTCGGTCTCCTTCGAGAGGCAGGCGGTGGCGCCGAAGGACAGCATCTGGTTGCACTCGGCCGCCGTGGGGCGGTTGGCGAGCACCACGATGCGGGTCTCCGGATAGGCCTGGTGCAGCTCGTAGACGTCGCCGTGAGCCCGCAGGGTCCCGAAGTTGAGCAGCACCACGGCGGGCGCGTGCTGCTCGATCGCGCGGGGGATCGCCTCCATCGGCACACCGGCGGCGACCAGGTCGAGATTCGGGTCCTCGGAGATCAGCACCCTCAGCCCGACCGCGACGAGATCCTCGAACTTGGCCGAGACGACGGTGGGCATGGCGCCGCAGTCTACGCCCGGAGGGGGGAGAAGGGGGGAGGCCGCCCTCCCCCGAATTTCACACCTCTCCTCCCCTCGAGATCCCACCGCGGGGGTGGCGACGGCCCGGCCCCCGCCGGGCACCATTTCAACCAGTCTTCAAGAGCTTCCAGGGCGGAATGGGGTACGCCTAGCGAGAGGAGAACCGGCCAGACATCTGGCCGGTTTTCCTCGTTTGGGGGAGTTTGAAACAGCCGTTCCGGGTATTTCCCGACCCGAATGCGATGACGAGACGGCTCGCAACCCAGCTGCCCCGTGCAGACACCTCGCCGAGCGTCGCCCGCGCAACGCTCATCGACTTCGAGCATGGCCTTCCCCCGGAACGCCTGTGCGACGCCGAGCTGCTCTTGAGCGAGCTCGTCAGCAACGCCGTCAAGTACGGCGGCGACGGCGACATCAGCGTGAGCTTCGAACGCGACGACGGCCGCTTCCGCACCGAGGTGGTCGACCAGGGCGACGGCTTCCTCGCCCCCCTGCGGGATCGCAGCGACATCGACACGCCAGGGGGCTGGGGGCTGCCGCTGGTGGAGACGCTGTCGGACCGCTGGGGTGCCCACCGGGGCTCGACCCACGTCTGGTTCGAGTTCGCGCTGTAGCGGCGGGCGGCCGCTCAGGCCGCTGCGAGCTGGGTGACCTTGCGCACCACGTCGCGCGTCGACACGACGTGCTTGCCCATGCCGAGCTCCTTGGGCTCGAGGCCGAGCGCCAGCCCGACCATCTGGGGCAGGTGCAGCACGGGCAGGTCGAGGTCTCGTTCGACGAAGCTGGCCGCCGCCGGCTGCTGGAGGTCCAGATTCAGGTGGCAGAGCGGGCAGGGCGTGACCATGCAGTCCGCGCCGGCGTCGATCGCGTCGGCCACGTGGCGGCCGGCCTGCCGCAGCGAGGTCGTGCGGTTCATAGTGATGACGGGGAAGCCGCAGCACTTGCGTGCGCCCGCGTACTCGACCGGCTCCGCGCCCAGCACCTCGATCAGCTGTCCCAGGTACTCGTCGCGCCCGGGGTGCTGGTCGAAGCCGAGCCGCTTGGTCGGGCGCACGATGTAGCAGCCGTAGAACGGCGCAATCCGGAGTCCCTCGAGCGGGCGCCTGACGCGGTCGCGCACGGTGTCGAAGCCGATTTCCTCGGCCAGGATCCAGAGGAAGTTCTTGTTCCACCAGTAGTTGCCCGTCTCGTAGGAGAGCCCCTCGGGCTGCAGGTGGGTGTTCACCTCGGCGCGGTACACGGACGAGGCGTCGAGCCGCTCCTGGCACTCCGACTGCGCGCCCTGGCAGGTGGAGCAGATGTTCATCATCCCCGCGGCGCCGTCCACACGCTGGGCCATCGCGAACGTGCGCGCGTTGAGCGTGTCGACCAGCTCCTGGTTGTGCTCGGCGATCACGCCCGCGCCGCAGCAGTTGGCGCGGTCGAGCTCGACCAGCTCGAGGTCGAGCAGCGGAGCGACCTTCGCCATCGAGCCGTGCAGCTCCGGGGTGAAGCCCCGGGAGACGCACCCGGGCCAATACGCCAACCTCACGCTTCCTGACTCCCTTCGGCCATCGCGCCCTCCTCCTCGCCGCCGGTCTCGCCGACGATGTACAGGTTCAGCTCGAGGCGCTCGTCCTTGGACTCGATCTCCTTGAAGATGCGCCGCACCTGGCTCTGATCCGGCAGCTTCGGGTGGATCAGCGCCTTCTTCGGCGAGACCTTGCCCGAGAGGACGCCGCGCACGGCGGTGGGCAGCTCGCGCGTGAGCTGCTTGGCGCCCTCAGGGCTCAGCTGGCCCTTGACCAGCGAGCCGTCGCCGAACGAGCGCGGCAGCAGCTGCGCCTCGTGGTTCGTGCCCCACTTCTCCACGATGTTCAGGAAGGCCTTCCCGTGGCCGTAGCCGTTGTTCGAGTCCTTGATCTCGAAGTCGCTCGTGGCCCGTCGCCGCAGCCGCATGATCTGGTCCATGGGGGCCACGTCCTTGGGGCAGACCTCCACGCAGGCGAAGCAGTGCGTGCAGTCGTAGATTCCGTGCGGGTCCTCGGCCAGGTCCTTGAGGCGCGCCTCGTGCTCGCCGTCGCGCGGGTCGCCGACGAAGCGGTAGGCCTTTGCGAGCGCGGCCGGGCCGATGAAGTCCGGGTCGACCTCCATCGACAGGCAGGTGGACACGCAGACGCCGCAGTGGATGCAGGCCATCGCCTGGGTCACGTCGAGCATCGCCTCGGCGGGCACGATGTGCTCCCGGTTCTCGGGCGGCTCCTCCGCCGGGAGCAGCCACGGCACCACGCGCCGCACCTTGCTCCAGTGCACCGCCTCCATGTCGGTGACCAGGTCCTTGAGCACGGGCATATTGCCCATCGGCTCAACCGTGACGGCGCCGTTCGTCGCCCGCTCGGCGGCGTCGACGATGCGCGTGTTGCAGGCGAGCGCGGACTTGCCGTTGATGCGTACGCCGCACGAGCCGCAGATCGCGGCGCGGCACGAGCAGCGGATCGCGATCGAGGCGTCCTCGCGGTCCTTCACCTGCAGGATGCCGTCGAGCACCGACCGCTCCGGCGGCAGGTCCACGTCGTAGTCGGCCCAGTAGGCGGGGTCCCCGGATTCGGGGTCGAAGCGGCGGATCCTCAGCTTGAAATCGGCCATTAAGGGCTACCTCCGCGGG
>JBKGUS010000055.1:0-14956 GCA_046462295.1 Thermoleophilaceae bacterium
CGCAGGGCCGCGGAGGACGAGGCCGCGGCGGCGCACGCGACTTCGCAGAGCGCCTCCGACCGCGGCCAGCTGGCGCTCCAGCACGCGATCACCGCCGAGGCGTCCGGTGCGCCGGCCACGGGCCTTCACGCCCAGGCGGACCAGGCCTTCGGGGAGGCCGCCGCGGCAGCCGACCGCGCTGCCGACGCCGAGGCCCGGGCCCGCAGAGCCCAGGAGGAGTTCGAGGAGGCCGTTCGGGAGGGCAAGCGCGCGGTCCGCGAGTACGAGCGCTACGGCGACCAGGCTGCGCAGGTGATCGGCGGACTGTCGGGTGCCGCGCCGGCCGTCGTGGTGCCGCCGCCGCCCGCGGCGCCCGCCGAGGTCGACAGCGAGGGCGGCAACATCCTCGACGGGCTCTGGAAGGGGCTCAGCGACGTCAAGGACGAGGCGGTCGGGCTCGGGACCGGCGCGTTCCACCACGTGAACGTCTTCAACCCGGACAAGCTCGCCGACACCTGGTCGAACGACTGGGAGATCGCGAAGGCGATCGGCGACGACCCGCTGGGCGCGGCGGAGTCGGTCTGGAACAGCACGACCGCGCCGATCATCGAGTCGTATCGCACCGGCGGCCTCGACGAGGCGATCGCGCGCACGATCCCGAGCGTGGCCGGCACGGTGCTCGGCGGGAAGGGCCTGACCAAGCTCGGCAAGCTCGAGGCGCCGGAGACGCCGGACACGCCGGGGATCCAGCCGGGCGACGACGTCTTCCGCCTCTACGGCCAGCGCGAGGACAAGCTCGGGCTCGAGGTCCAGGAGGGGACGACGCTGCCGGACGGCCGCTCCATGCCGGTCGGTTCCCGGGCCATGGGGCAGTCGTGGACCACCAAGCCGATCGAGGAGATGGCCAACCCGCGGGCCGAGCTCGGGCTCCCGGACGCGAACCCGGCCCGCTTCCTGATCCACGCGCGCGTGGTCGATCCGACGGGCATGGAGCTGCGCGCCGCGCTGCCGCTCGACGGCAACCCCGGCGGCGGGCCGGAGGTGCTGATCCCCGACCCCGAGCGCCAGCTCCGGATCATCAGGGTCGAGGGGGTGAACCCCGAGCCGTGAGCGAGCCGCCGGTCCTGTATCTCAGCTCCCGCGAGGTCACGAACTGGGCGACCCCGCGGGCGGTCCGCCTCGCGAGCTCGCCCGGGCACCCCCAGCTGCGCTGGGCGGAGCTCGAGGCGACGGACGCCCTCGGCGCCCCGCAGAGCGTGGTGCTGGCGCCGCGCTACGAGGGAGACAGCCTGGGCGACGACCTCGCCCCGCCCGTGATCGTGAACATCTTCCTGCCGCCGGACGGCGTGGAGCCCGGCGCTCCGGTCGAGCTCGACGCCCTGCGCCACGACGGCATCGGCACGCTGTACGCCACCCGCGAGGAGGCGGAGGCAACCTTCGCCCAGCTGGCCGACGGCTGGTGATGGGGAGCGAGCGCGCCATCGCCGAGCCGCGCAACCCGCGCCTACTCGAGGCGATGCGCCTCGCGGCCGAGCGGGGCGACAGGGCCGGCCTGGTGGCCGTCCTGCAGCTGCTCCGCGACGCTCCGCTCGTGGTGCCGACTCTGCACGACCCCAGCAGCGGCGAGCCGCGCCACCGGGCGATCCAGACCGAGGAGGGTCCGGTCTTCCTCGCCTTCACGGACCTCGATGCGCTGCGCGCGTGGGACCCTGGGGTGCGCGAGTGGGCGGTCATGCTCGGAAAGGACCTGGCCGCCGCGGCGCTCGAGTGGGACGCGGCGCGCGTGACGGTGAACGCGGCGGGCCCCGATCCGGGGGACGTGCTGCCGGGCGACCTCGCCTGGGTCGCCTCCGGGGAGCCGCCCCCCGAGGCGCCGGGCGGACCCCCGCCGCCCGATCCGTCGGAGCTGCGGCTGCGGGCGCCGTCGGCCCAGCCGGACCCCGCCCTGGTGGAGGCGCTCCGGGCCGGGCTCGACGGGATCGAGGCCGTGCGCGAGCTGTATCTGGTCGAGGACGGGCGCACGGGCGCTCCGGTGGTCGGGATGCTCGTGGAGCCGCGCTCGGAGGCGGCCGCGTCGGCCTCCGTGCTCGGGGAGCTGGTGCGCCCGCACGTGCCGCCGGGCGAACCGCTCGACCTGGTGGTGCTGGACGACGCGCGCCGGGCCGAGCTGGCGGCTCTAGTGGATCCGATCGGCTAGCGGTCGCCTCCGGAGAGCACTAGCGCCCCTGCCAGCGCGGCTTGCGCTTCTCGGCGAACGCGCGCACGCCCTCGCGGAAGTCCTCGGAGCGGAAGCACGACTCGCGCAGCTCGATCAGCTCACGCTCGACCTCCTCCGGCAGCGGCTGGTTTCGCAGCGTGCGGATCACCCGCTTGTTGCCCTCGAGCGAGAGCGGCGCGTTCGCGGCGATGCGCTCGGCCAGCTCCAGCACCCGCTGCTCGAGATCGCCCGGGTCGACCGCCTCGTTCACCAGGCCCATCGCCTGCGCGCGCTCGGCGTCGACCGGCTCGCCCACGTGGAACAGCTCGGCCGTGTTGGCCGGCCCGCACACGTCGATGAACTTCCGCAGCCCGGTGTGCGAGTAGATCAGTCCGAGCCGGGCGGGCGGCATGGAGAAGCGGGCGGTGCGGGCGGCCACCCGGATATCGCACGTCAACGCCAGCTCGAGCCCGCCGCCGATCGCGTGGCCGTTGATCTCGGCGACGACCGGATAGCGGTAGGCCTCGAGCGCCTCGAGCGCGTCGTGGAAGGGGTGCGCCACGAGCCGCTCGGCCGACTCCTCGAAGGACTGGCCCTCGAGGTTCCCGATGTCGTACCCGGCGGAGAAGATGCTGCCCGATCCGCGGATGACGAGGCAGCGGGCGTCGAGGGTGCGGGCGTATCCGGCGAGCGCGTCGAGCAGCTCGTGGTCGAGGGCTCCGCGCCGCTCCGGGTTGTCGATGGTGAGGCGGGCGACGGCCTCCGCGGGCTCGTCCAGGCGAAGCTTGGAGCTCACTCCAGGACGACTAGTGTGTCGCCCTCGGAGACCGACTGGCCCTCCTGGCAGACGATCTCCTTCACGGTCCCGTCGTCCTCGGCCTCGACAGGCATCTCCATCTTCATGGACTCGAGGATCACCAGCGTGTCGCCCTCGGCGATGTCCTGGCCCACCTCGCACTCGATCTTCCAGACGGTGCCTGTGATGTGCGCTTCGACGTCGGGCACGGGCGGGCACGATATAGCGTCCGCTGACGGGTGGCGGCGGGTGCTCGAAGTAACTACGCGCGAGCGGACGGGGTAAGAGGGGGCAGATGAAGGCCCAGGTGTACAAGGACCCGCGTCCGGCGGAGCACTTCACCCGCTTCCACGAGCGCACTCGCACCCGCCGCCCCGACTGGGTCTACGACGCCGTTCGCGTCGCGCTGACGCCCTACCTGATGCTGATCCACCGGGCCCGCTGCATCGACTCGCACAACATCCCGGCGGATGGCCCGGTGATCATCGCGCCCAATCACTTCTCCTTCCTGGACCACTTCTTCGTGGCCGTCTACCTGCGCCGCAAGGTGCATTTCATGGCCAAGTCGCAGCTGTTCCAGCGGCCCCTGCAGTTCATCTTCACGCACGGCGGGGTCTTCCCTGTGCGGCGCGGCCACCACGACGAGGAGGCCTTCAAGACCGCCCACGCCGTCCTGGCCCGCGGCGACGTCGTGGTCATGTACGCGGAGGCCGGCCGCTCGCGCTCCGGCGAGCTCGGCAAGCCGAGGCACGGGCTCGGGCGGCTGGCGCTCGAGTCGGGCGCGCCGGTGGTGCCCACCGCCATCGCCGGCACCGAGCAGGCGCGCAACTGGAAGCGCCTGCAGTTCCCCAAGGTGACGGTGCACTTCGGCGAGCCGCTGCGCTTCGAGCAGGTGGCCGAGCCGACGAAGGAGCAGGCCCAGGCCGCGTCCGAGCTCGTGTTCGACCGGGTGAAGGTCCTGCACGGCCGCCTGCGGACCGAGGGGCGCCGCAGCGCGGTACGGGCCGCCCGGGCGGCGCGCGGCGCCGCAGAGGGCGCGGGCCGGCGCCCCGTGGACGTCTAGCGCCACGGACGCGATCCCTACGGTGCGGGGCACCGCGAATGTCCGATCACGCCATCCCGCCCGACTACGACGAGCGCCCCGAGCGCTTCCTCACGGCGCGCTCGGTCCAGCGGCGGCATGGGGCCGCGGCCGACATCCACGCCGCAGTGGCGCGCCGCTTCCTCGACGAGGGACTCACACCCGTGCTCGACGTGGGCTGCGGCGAGGGCGAGCTGGCCCGCCACCTGCCGGACGGCGCCTGGGTCGGCGTGGACAGCTCGCCGACCATGCTCGCGGAGGCGCCCGGGCCGGTCGTGGAGGCCGACGCGACGGAGTTGCCTTACCCGGACGCCTCCTTCGGGTCGCTCGCGCTCCTCTACGTGCTCTACCACCTGCCCGATCCGCGGCTCGCGCTGGCCGAGGCGCACCGCGTGCTGCGGCCCGGCGGCCTGCTCGCCGTCGCCGTGCCGAGCCGCCACGACTCGCCCGAGCTCGCGCACGCGCTGCCGGACGGGCCGCTGACGTTCGACGCCGAGCTGGCCCCGGAGCTGATCGGCGAACGCTTCCACGACCTCGAGGTTGAGCGCTGGGACGCGCCGCTAATGCGGCTGCCGACCCGCGCGGACGTGCGCGACTACCTGGTCGGCAAGGGCGCCGCGCCCGAACGCGCCAGCGCCGCCGCGGAGGCGACCGAGGTGCCGCTCGACGTGACGAAGCGCGGTGCCCTGGTGTTCGCCCGGCGCCGCTGAGCGCGGCCTGCCAGTCTTCCCCTGGTGCTCCGGGGGGCCCGCCTTGCAGCGCTCGTGTTCCTGCTCGCCATCGGCGGCTCGCTGTCCGTGCTCGCGCTCGTCAGCCGGGAGGACGAGCCGCCGGAGCACGACGCCGTCACCCTCGACCCGCGGGCGCCCGACCCGTTCGCATACGAGGAGGCCCGCGACGAGGAGTTCGTCGCCCGCGCCACCGCCGGGCACAGCCACGTGCTGTACGAGAAGAGCCCGGACGGCGTGTTCGCCACCGCGGAGCGGGTGGAGCGCTGGCGCGACCAGATCGAGGAGCAGGCGAATATCGTGGACGTGGACCCCGACCTGCTCGAGGCGATGGTCTTCCTCGAGAGCGCCGGCTACCCGGACGCGCGCGCGAGCGACGACCTCGAGGGGGCCGTCGGCCTCACGCAGATCCTGGCCGAGACTGCCATCAACCTGCTCGGGATGCGGGTGGATGTGGAGGAGAGCGAGCGTCTGACGCGCCGGATCGCCCGTGCCGAGGAGCACGGCGACACCGCGCGAGCCGAGCGGCTGCGCACCCGGCGGGAGCAGATCGACGAGCGGTTCAACCCGGACGACGCCCTGCAGGGCGCGGGCCGCTACCTGGCGATCGCCGAGGACCGCTTCGGGAGCGAGGAGCTCGCGGTCGTCTCCTACCACATGGGGATCGGCAACCTCGAGGACGTGCTCGCCGCCTACGGGGAGGATGAGGTCAGCTGGGCCCAGGTCTACTTCGACGCGACCCCGAGCGACCATCCTGAGACCTACGAGCTGCTGTCCGGCTTCGGCGACGACTCCGCCACCTACCTGTGGCGGGTGTACGCGGCCCGGGAGATCATGCGGCTCTACCGTGAGGACCAGGACGAGCTGCGGCGCCTGGCGCGCCTGCAGACGGCGAAGGCCTCGGCCGAGGAGGTGCTCCACCCGCGCTCGGAGACCGACGTGTTCGAGACGCCGGGCGAGCTCGACGAGGCGTATCTCTCGGGCGACCTGCGCCCGTTCGCGGACGTGGAGGGCATGCAGCTCGATCCAGACGTGGGTGAGCTGGCCGGCCGGATCGACGCCGAACGGCGCCTCTACCGCGGCCTGCGCCCGGAGGCGCTCGAGCTTGCCATCTACCTGGCCGCGGGCGTGCGCGACGTGGCGGGCACGCGCGCGTCGCTGATCGTGACGAGCACGGTGCGCGACCTCGAGTACCAGCGCGTGCTGGCGCGCCGAAACGACTTCGCGACCGAGGGCTACTCGCTGCACACGACCGGCTTCGCCTTCGACGTGCGGCGCGACTACGCCAGCCGCGAGCAGGCGGTGGCGTTCGAGTACATGCTCGACCGGCTCCAGTCGCTCAGCCTGATCGCGTGGATCCGGGAGCCCGGCGCGATCCACATCACCGCCTCGCGCGAGGCGGGTGAGCTGATCCCGTAGCGGCGGAGCTCGCTACCGAAAGGCGGAGCCGCGCGCGCCGCTTGATCTTCGCGCACGCCCCTCCTGCCGAGCCGGAGCTTGTTCCCGGCCTCCCGGGTCAGCTGGAGCGGCGCGGTCACGGCGCCGCCCGACGCGGTCGGCACGTCGGTCACGCGGTCGTCGACCTTGAAGTTCTTCGCCTCAGCAGCCGCGGGGACGGCGACGAGGACGGGGATGAGGAGCGCGAGCAGAGTCACGCGCCTGGCGGTGGGGCGACCGCCGGGCGGCCGCGTACGGGAATCGAGCACGGAGTCTCCTCACGCGACGACCCGGGCGGCACCGTACAGCTTCGGGGAGGCCCCGCCACGGAGGGGGCGTCATCGCGCAGGATCGGGTGTGGAAAAGCGGACGGGAGGCGCCCGCGGCGCAGGCGCGATTTCAGTAGGTGGCGTCGAGCGCCTGCCAGGCGTCCCAGTCGTGGCCCGGGATCACCACCGCGTCCGGGGTCTCGCGCACGTATTGCTGGATCTCGCGCAGCGAGCGCCGGTACAGGTGGTCGTCCTCGGTGCGGTGGGGCAGGTGGTTCTCGTCGAGGTTGCGCCGTAGGTAGATGGCGTCGCCCGCCACGAGCACCTCGCCGCCGGCCGTGCGCACGACCACCGACATGTGCCCGAGCGTGTGCCCGGGCGTGAAGACGGTCCTGACCGAGCCGTCGCCGAAGACGTCGAAGGAGCGGGCGAAGCCCGAGAACGAGGCCGGCCCGTTATCGCCGGTGCCGTCGAAGTCGAGCAGCCGGTAGTCGAAGGCGTGGTCGAACTGGCGCGTGGAGTAGCCGTGCATGCGCCCCTGGGTGGTCGCTGCGTCCCATTCGGCATGGCTCACCACGAACGTCGCCCCCGGGAACTCGGCGATGCCGCTGGCGTGGTCCACGTGCAGGTGGGTCATCACAATGGTCCCGACCCGGGCCGGGTCGATGTCCCGGCCGCGCAGCTGGGCCGGGAGCGCCTGGCCGGCCTCCATCTGCAGGTCGCGGAAGGCGAACGTGCCCAGGCGCCCGAGGCTCTCGGCGGGCTTGACCGCGACGGAGGGATGCAGCCCGGTGTCGATCAGGACAGGGCCGGCGCCGGGGTGCTCGACGAGGAAAGCGACGATCGGGATCGGGATCCAGGCGTCCTTGCGGACGCCGATGCCGAGGCCCCGAAGGCCCGTGAGCCGGCCCGACTCGCGCATGAGGTAGGCGGGCGGCGCGATCGAACGGCCGCATAGAAGGGGGTGCAGGCGCACGGTGGCACCCCGGCGGCCGCCCGGCAGAGGGAGCTCGGCGGGGCGGGGCTCGGCCGCGGTCGCCATCGGGGCGGGACCCTAGCGGCGCGGTGTGGGGTGGGTCGTTCTAGGGCACATATGCGGCCCTGAAACGACCCACCCCCCGGGCACCGGGCCCACCCTCATTGCTCGTCGTTCGCAACAAACTGCCGCCACCACTCGATCTGTTGCCGCGTACTCGCAATCCCGGCATCCAAAGCCAGCCGAGGCCCCTCCGGCACCGACTCCGGCATCGAGTCCCGAATCTCCTCGTACTCGGCCAGCTTGCGCCGGTGGGCCTCGACCTGGAGCGGCGCCACGGCAGCCGGGTCGGCGCCGAAGAACAGCTTCAGTAGCGCTGGGGAGCGCAGCTCGGGGATCGCGTCGGTCGGCTCGGCGCGCCAATCCGACAGCGACCGGCGGCCCTTGTCGGTGATCTTGTAGAGCTTGCGGCGCCGGCCCCCGCGCTCGCGCTCCTCCGTCAGGTAGCCGGCCTTCGCGAGCCGCTCCGGCTCCGTGTAGAGCTGGGCGTGCTGGAGCGTCCAGAAGTTGCCCACCGAGCTCGCGACCAGCTGCTTCAGCCGGTAGGGCGTGGCCTCGCCCGCCCAGGCGACAAAGCCCAGGACCACGTACGACACCGCGCTCAGCCTTACCTCTTGCATTGGTCCAAAATAGACGGTACAGTTTCGACCATGGCTACCGCAATGTCGCAGACGCCCACGACGGACATCGCGCTCGGCTTCACGAGCCAGGACGAGGAGACCGCCGTCGACTCTCTGCCGGTCACCGGCGAGCTGCCCGCCTGGCTCACCGGGGGACTTGTGCGAGTGACGCCGGCGGGGCTCGATGTGGGCGGCCGGCGCGTCGACCACTGGTTCGACGGCCTGGCCATGCTGAACCGGTTCGGCTTCGCCGGCGGGCAGGTGTCCTACCAGAGCCGCTTCCTGCGCTCCCGCGCCTATGAGAAGGCGCAGGACGGCGAGCTGATGGGCGGCTTCGCCACCGACCCCTGCCGCTCGATCTTCAAGCGCGTCCAGACGATCTTCTCGCCCGACTTCACCGACAACCCGAACGTGAACCTGGCGCGGATCGGCGACCGCTACATCGCGATGACGGAGACGCCGATGCCGGTGGAGTTCGATCCCGAGACGCTCGAGACGATCGGGCACCTCGAGTACGCCGACCGCCTGCGCGCGCACGTGAGCACTGCGCATCCGCACCACGACCCGCAGCGCGGCGAGCTCGTCAACTACGTGGCGCGCTTCTCGCGCGTCAGCGAGTACGTGCTGTTCGGGCTGCCGGTGGGGAGCTCCACGCGGCGCGTGATCGCCAGGCTGCCGGTGGAGCGGCCCGCTTACATGCACGCCTTCGGCATGAGCGGGCGCTACCTGATCCTCGCCGAGTACCCGCTGCGCGTGAACCCGCTGAAGCTGGCGCTGTCGGGCAAGCCGTTCATCGAGAACTACGCGTGGGACGGGGCGGAGAGCACCAGGTTCCAGGTGATCGACCGCGAGACGGGCGAGCTGCGCGGCACCTACGAGACGGACGCCTTCTTCTGCTTCCACCACGTGAACGCCTTCGACCGCGACGGCGAGCTCGTGGTCGACCTCATCGCGTACGACGACGCCTCGATCATCGACGCCCTCTACCTGGACGAGCACGGGCCGCGCGGGGCGATCCCGCCCACCGAGCTGAGGCGCTACACGATCGACCTCGCGGGCGGCGGGGTGCGGCGCGAGCAGCTCGCCGAGGGGACCGTGGAGCTCCCGCGGATCGACTACGGCCGCCGCAACACGCGCGACTACCGCTTCGCCTACTTCGCGGGCGCCGACGGCGGCTGGATCGACCGGCTGGTGAAGGTCGACGTGGCCGACGGCACGCGGACGGAGTGGTCCGAGCCGGGCTGCTACCCGGGCGAGCCGGTCTTCGTGCGCCGGCCGGACGCGTCGGGAGAGGACGCCGGGGTGGTGCTGTCGGTGGTGCTCGACACGGCCGCCGGGCACTCCTTCCTGCTCGTGCTCGACGCGGGCAGCCTCGAGGAGCTGGCGCGCGCCGAGGCGCCGCACCACATCCCCTTCGGCTTCCACGGGCAGTACTTCCGATGAGCCGCGTGGACCTCAGGGTTGCCTATCCGCCGGTGGAGCCGCCCGTCGCGGAGCCGGTCGTGCCGTCGCCGCCGCGCCCGGGGCGGATCGATCCCGAGCTGCGGAGCTTCCTGGCCACGTCGGTGCTGCTGGTGGCGATCTGGGCACTCACCGGCATGGGCTACTTCTGGCCGGTCTGGCCGATCCTCGGCTGGGGCGTGTTCGTGATGGGTCCGGTCCTCCGGTCCCCGCTTCGGGGTACGCTTCCCGCATGCCGTCGGAACGCTTCGTCGAAGCTCTCAACGACCAGATAGGCCGCGAGCTCAACGCGGCGCACCAGTACACGGCGGTCGCCGCGTACTACGACCGTGAGACCTTCCCGCGGCTGGCGAAGTTCTTCTTCGACCAGGCCGAGGAGGAGCGCGGGCACGCCATGAAGATGGTGGAGTACCTGCGCGACACGAACTCGGACCTGCGCCTGGGTGAGGTCGCGGCGGCGCGCACCTCGTTCGCCGACCACGTCGAGCCGATCCAGCTCGCGCTCGAGCACGAGAAGAAGGTGACCGTCTCGATCTCGGCGCTGTTCGAGATCGCCCGTGAGACGAACGACTATGCGAGCGAGAGCTTCATGCAGTGGTTCGTGGACGAGCAGGTCGAGGAGGAGGCCACGATGGACGCCCTCCTCCAGGTGGCCGAGCGCGTGCGCGAGTACCCGATGATGGTCGAGGAGTTCCTCGCGCGCGACGGCGACGAGCTGGGCGGGAACTAGCTAGACCCGATCCAGCCAGGCCTTCTTCAGAAGCGGCTCGTACTTGTGCAGGCTCGGCGGCACGCCCTTGAGGTGAGGCGGCAGAGGCTCGATCTCCAGCCCCATTGCCCTCAGGACGCGCTCGTCGTTGACGTGCCTGGCAGGGCAGTTGCGGCAGCGGGGTGTGGAGCGGCAGCACTTCACGGCGACGGTGGGCGCAGGCTAGCAGTTTCTTAGGGTCGCCTAAGTACATGCTGGGGTTACGCTCCGGCGCCGATGCCCTCAAAGCTCTTCCAGCCCGGCCTGCTCGACGGCCAGGTGGCGATCGTCAGCGGCGGCGGCTCCGGGCTGGGCCGCGCGAGCGCGCTCGAGCTGGCGGCGCTCGGCGCCCGGGTGGTGGTGTGCGGGCGGCGTGAGGAGCCGCTCGCGGAGACCGCGGCGCTGGCCGACGGCGGGCGGGTGGAGGCCCGGGTCTGCGACATCCGCGAGGAGGAGCAGGTCGACGCCCTCGTGGACGGCGTGCTCGAGCGCCACGGCCGGATCGACCTGCTCGTGAACAACGCCGGCGGGCAGTACATGTCGCCGGCCGAGGACATCACGCCGAAGGGGTTCCGCACGGTGATGAGGCTGAACGTGGAAGGCACCTGGCTGATGACCCACGCCGTGGCCACGAAGGCGATGATGGGTGGGCGGGACGGGCATCCCCGCGGGGGGAAGATCGTCAACGTCACCCTCTCGCCCCACCACGGGCTTCCGGGCATGGCTCACTCCTCGGCGGCGCGGGCGGCGGTGGAGAACCTCACGCGTGTGCTGTCGATCGAGTGGTCCCGCTTCGGGATCCGCCTGACCGCGCTGGCGGCTGGCCACTTCGGCACCGAGACGCTCCGCACGAAGTATCCGAAGCAGGTGGTCGAGGGGGTGGCGGGCACGGTGCCGCTGGGGCGGCTCGGCACGGAGGAGGAGTTCGCCTGGCTCGTGGCCTACCTGGCGACGCCGGCGGGCGACTACTTCTCGGGTGCGGTGCTCACGCTCGACGGCGCGCGCGACAACTGGTTCGGATCGTGGCCGCCGGGCGGGCTCGCGGACGAGTCGGGCCGGCCGGTGGCGGAGGAGAGGAAGCGGCCGAGGCCGTGAGCGTGGTCCCGGAGGTAGAGACGGAGCGCCTCCTGATGCGCGGCTGGCGCGACTCGGACACCGGTCCGTGGGCGGAGCTGTCGGCCGACGACGAGTTGATGCGGGCGCTCGGGCGCGACGCCGGCCTCTCGCTCGGCGACGCCTGGCGCGAGATGGCGGCGCTGGCGGGCCACTGGGTGCTCAAGGGCTTCGGCCACTGGGCGCTCGAGCTGCGCGCGACCGGCGAGCTCGTGGGGCGCGCCGGGCTCTTCCACCCGCCGGACTGGCCCGGGCTCGAGATCGGCTGGACGGTCGCGCGCCCGCACTGGGGCAACGGCTACGCCGGCGAGGCGGCGCGCGCAACGATGGAGTGGGCGCGCGCCGAGCTGGGAGCGAACCACCTGGTCAGCCTGATCGCGGACGACAACCGCCGCTCGCAGCGGGTGGCGGAGAAGCTAGGGATGGTGCAGGAGGGCCGCGCGCAGGTGCGCGGGCACGACCTGCGCGTGTACGGGATCGACCTCTGAGGTCAGCGCTCCAGCAGCGTCGACAGCACCACCTCGGTCACCGTGCGCGTCACGCCCTCCGTCGCCCGGATCCGCTCCAGGGCCGACTCCAGGTCCTGCGTGTCCGCGGCCATCACGTGGAGCATGGCGCTCGCCTCGCCCGCGACCGTGTGGGCGGACACCACGCCGGGCTCGCCCTCCACGGCGCGCTTGATCGCCTCGCCCGGCATGTGGCCCTCGCAGAAGAGGTCGACGAACGCCTCCGCGTGCCAGCCGAACGCGCGCGCGTCGACCGTCGCCGTGTAGCCGCGGATCACGCCGTCCCGCTCCAAGCGGTCGACGCGGCGCTTGACCGCGGGGGCGGTCAGGTGCACGTGGCCGCCGATGTCCTTGAAGGAACGGCGGGCGTTCTCGCGGAGTAGTGCAACGATCCTGCGGTCGACGTCGTCCATTTGACGCTGAAGTGTCGCACTCCTGCAACGAATCGGCGTTGAGAACGCGCGCGAACACCGGAATCATTTACTTCAGACGACGAAGATCCGAGAGAGGAGTTCGATGGCCACCGAGCAGCTTGCGCCCGGGGCGGTAGCCACGCCCATCCCAGAGCACGACGCGATGCCCGTCCACGGGATCGACCACGTGGAGCTGTACGTGGGCAACGCGGCCCAGGCCGCCTACTTCTTCACCCGCGCGTATGGGTTCACCGAGACCGCCTACGCGGGCCTGGAGACCGGCCGCCGCGACCGCGTCTCGCACGTGCTCGAGCAGGGCCGCATCCGGCTCGTCCTGACCGGCACCCTGAAGGGCGGCGACGAGATCGCCGATCACCACGCCCGCCACGGCGACGGCGTCCACAAGATCGCGCTCAGCGTGCCCGACGCGGCGCAGGCCTACGAGCACGCCGTGACACACGGCGCGCGCGGCGTACACACCCCGCACTGGGTCGAGGACGAGCACGGCCGCGTCCAGCTCTCCTCGGTCGAGACCTACGGCGACACGCTGCACCTCTTCGTCCAGCGCGACGGCTACCGCGGCGCGTTCCTGCCCGGCTACGAGCGCCGTGCCGAGGCGCGCCGCAACCCCGACGACATGATGCTGATGGCCATCGACCACATCGTCGGCAACGTGGAGCTCGGCCACATGGAGGAGTGGGTCGGCTATTACGAGCGCGTCTTCGGGATGACCGAGATGATCCACTTCTCGGACGAGGCCATCTCGACCGAGTACTCGGCGCTGATGTCGAAGGTCGTGACCGACGGCAGCGGCAAGATCAAGTTCCCGATCAACGAGCCGGCGACCGGCAAGCGCAAGTCGCAGATCGATGAGTACATCGAGTACTACAACGGCGCCGGCGCCCAGCACATCGCGATGGCCACGCGCGACATCGTGAGCTGCGTCTCGAACCTGCGCGAGCGCGGCGTGGAGTTCCTGACGATCCCGGAGGAGTACTACGAGGAGGTCCCGACGCGGGTCGGCGAGATCGACGAGGAGATCGACGACCTGCGGCGGCTGGGCATCCTCGTCGACCGCGACGACGAGGGCTACCTGCTGCAGATCTTCACCAAGCCGGTGGGCGACCGCCCGACGGTGTTCTTCGAGATCATCGAGCGGCACGGCGCGCGTGGCTTCGGCGAGGGCAACTTCAAGGCCCTGTTCCAGGCGATCGAGCGCGAGCAGGACAGGAGAGGAAACCTCTAGACATGCGGTACGCAACGCTCGGAAAGATCCCGCCCAAGCGGCACGTCCAGGTCCGCCAGGACGGGCACGGGTCGCCCCTGATGGTGGAGGAGGTGATGGGCTACGAGGGCTTCTCGGGCAACGAGTCGATCCTGCTCCACCTGCAGTCGCCCTGCCGGCTCGACCAGGTCGGCGGGTTCCGTCCGATCGAGCGCGACGAGTGGGTGCCGGATGCCCACGTGCACCGTTTGGCCGACGCGAACCCGGTGGAGGCCGGAGGGGATCCGGTCTCCGGGCGCCGCCTCCTGATGTTCAACAACGACATCGAGGTCTCGGTCTGCAAGCCGACCGAGCCGCTCGACGGCTACTACCGCAACGGCGAGGGCGACGAGGTGCTCTATGTACACCGCGGCGGGGGCGTGCTCCGCACCGTCTTCGGGCGCGTGCCTTTCCGCGAGCGCGACTACATCGTGATCCCGCGCGGGACCACGCACACGTTCGAGTTGCCGGAGGGCGAGGAGCAGTTCTGGATCTGCTTCCACACCCCGGGCGAGATCGAGACGCCGAACCGCTACCGCAACCGCTACGGCCAGCTGCTCGAGCACGCTCCGTTCTCACAGCGTGACTTCCACCCGCCGGAAGAGCTCGAGACCTACGACGAGCAGGGCGAGTTCCCGGTCACGGTGCGCGTGCGCGACGGCTACCAGCACTACATGCTCGACCGGCACCCGTTCGACGTGGTGGGCTGGGACGGCTACGTGTGGCCCTACACGTTCAACGCGGACGACTTCGAGCCGCGCGCCGGGCGCTTCCACCTGCCGCCGCCGGCCCACCAGACATTCCAGGGGCCGAACTTCGTGATCTGCACGTTCGCCCCCCGGATGCTCGACTGGGACCCGGAGGCGGTCACGCTGCCGTACCACCACTCGAACATCCAGTCCGAGGAGGTCATGTTCTACGCGGCGGGCGACTACGCGGCGCGCAAGGGCGTCGACGTGGGCTGCCTCACGCTGCACCCGTCGGGCCTGCCCCACGGCCCGCAGCCGGGCGCGGTGGAGAAGGCGCTGGGGAAGAAGGCGACCGACGAGCTGGCCGTGATGTGGGACACCTTCCGTCCGCTCAGGCTGACGACGCTCTGGCAGGAGGTCGACAAGCCGGAGTACGCGTTCTCGTGGAACCCGGACAAGGAGCCGGCCGGCCAGCCGCAGGGCGACGGATCGGCCCCCGACCGCGACACGGTGGTCACCGGGCCGTCCGCCTGAGTCGCGGGGCGCTGCAGGTCGCGCTCAGGGGCGCGGGCGCTGCTCCCCGCCGGCCGGGCGCTGCTCCTCGCCGGCCGGGCGCCGC
>JBKGUS010000056.1:0-4604 GCA_046462295.1 Thermoleophilaceae bacterium
GGGCCGCCGATCCAGACCGCCAGCCGGCCCGCCTTGAACGAGTCCTCGACCTGCTGGGCGTCCTTCTCGAGCGCGGTCGGGTCGTACAGGCCCTCGGGCAGCAGGTCGGCGATGAACTCGACGCCCTCCTGCGCCTCCGGGCTGTCGATCGTGGACGTGGTGGCGTCCTCGCTCAGCTCGGCGCCTCCCGCGTCCCACACGAACGGCATCACGTGGTGGACGAGGTCGAACGCCTGCTTGCCGGGCGAGCCGTAGGCGTAGGTCTCCTTGTTGTCGACCGCGCCGGAGTCCTTCAGCTTCCGGAGCGTCGTCTTGAAGGCGTCCCAGTCGGTGAACGCCGTCTCCGGGTTGACGCCGGCCTTCTCCAGGAGGTCCTTGCGGTAGTAGATCGAGCGGGCCTCGGTGAACCAGGGCACGGCGTATACGCCGTCGCGACCGCTCACCTGCGTCGTCTGCCAGACGCCCGGCGCGTACGCGGAGTCGCCTCCGATCTCGTCCACGCGGTCGGACAGGTCGTCGAACCCACCCAGCGCCGCGAAGAAGGGCACCTGAGTCGTGCCGGCCTGCGTCACGTCCGGGCCCTTGCCCGAGACGGCCGCGTTGCGGATCCGGTCGAACTGGACGTCCCAGCCGACGAGCTGTACCTCGACGTCGATCCCGGTCTCCTTCTCGAACGGCCTCAGGATCTCCTCGGTGTCGCCGACCGGGTCGGGCCCGTTGTTCATGACCCAGAACCGCACCTGCGCGCTCTCGTTCGAGCCGCTGGCCGAGCCGTCGTCGTCACCGCCGGCGGACGCCACGGCCCACACCCCGACACCGACCACGATCAGCGCGGTCAGCGCGATCAGCAGCTTCCTCATCACCTCTCTCCTCCTGGCCCTGCTCCGAAAACGCTTTTGCGCCGGATGGAGCACCTGCTCGGCATCCTCAAGCCACTGTCCTCCTAGGGTCGCCCTCTGTCACCTGTCGTCGAGCTGCGTACGACCAGCTCGACCGGCAGCGTCACCACTGCCTGAGCGTCCCCGTCCCCCTCGATCAGCGCCATCAGGGCCTCGGCGGCCGCGGCCCCGAGTCCCAGCTTGTCCTGGCGCAAGGTCGTCAGCGGCGGCTGCGTCAGCCCCGCCAGCAGAATGTCGTCGAAGCCGACGACGGCCACGTCCTCCGGCACTCGCAGGCCGGCCCGCGCGGCCGCGCCCAGCGCCCCCGCCGCCATCAGGTCTGAGGCGGCGAACACCGCCGTCGGCGGCTCGGGCAGCGCCAGCAGGGCGTCCATGCCGGCGGCGCCACTCTCCACGTAGAAGTCTCCGTAGGCAACGTAGTCGTCGCGGTAGGCGAGGCCCTGCCGCTGGACCTCCTCCCGATAGCCGCGCAGGCGGTCCCGCGCCGGGGCCTTGTCCATCTGACCGGTGATCGTCGCGATCCGGCTGTGACCGCGCTCCACCAGGTGCCTGACGGCCACGGCGGCGCCCTCGACGTTGTCCGAGCTCACCGAGCTGTTGCCCGGTCCGGACAGCACCAGATCCACCCCGACGCACGGGATGTCCGAGCGCAGCAGGCGCTCGACCTCGGGGTCGCCGGTGTCGACGCCCATGAGCACCGTCCCGTCGACGCGGTGGTGGCGGGCCCGCTTCAGGTAGGAGTGGGGCCCGTAGCCGTTGCCGGGCTGCTCGCTCGCGAACAGCAGCAGGTCGAATCCGCCCGCGCCGATCATGTCCTTGAGGCCACCGAGCACCTCGTGGAAGAACGGGTGCTGCACGTCGGGGTGCCCCTCGCCGGTGTCGAGGAAGACCCCCACCACGTGCGAGCGCTCGGTCACGAGGGTGCGCGCCGCCGCGGCCGGCGTGTAGTCGAGCTCCGCGGCGAGCCGCATGACGCGTTCGCGCGTCTCGGGGCTGACGTCCGTGTAGCCGTTCAGTGCCCTCGAGACGGTTCCGACGGACACGCCGCTGAGGCGGGCCAGCTCCTTGATTGTCGTTCGACCGGAGCGCATCACCAAAAACGTTTTTGGAGTGTACGGCGGCGCGACGCCGGATGTCAAGGGCGCTGCTGAAGGGCGGACCGACGGCCGGATCTCGACCTCTGTAATAGCCTGTACCGGTACAGATGGAATGGCAGGAGGCAGCGGCGCACGTGGCGCGCGAGATCGCGGCCGGTCGCCGAGCAGAGGGGGACCGGCTTCCCGGCGTCAGGAGGCTCGGCCGGGAGCTGGGCTGCTCAGCCGGCACCGCCGCTCGGGCCTACGCCGCGCTCCGCGACGGCGGGTTGATCGGGGGCGCCCCCCGCTCGAGCTTCGCGGTCGCTCAGGGCGCCGGCGCGCGTGCGGCCTTCTGGGACCCGGGCGCCGGCGCCGCGCGCGTGGCGGGCAGCGACGACCCCGCGCTCGACCTCCTGCTTCGCACGAGCGGGGGCTCCGCGAACCTCGCTCCGGGGGCGCGCGGCAGCGTGCCGGGTCTCGAGCAGCTCGCTCGCGGCACCGCCGACGCGGCCGCCGTGCATCTCCTCGACGTGGCCAGCGGTCGCTGGAACGAGGGGTTCGCTCGCAGCGCACTCGCCGGCCAGCCGGTCACCCTCGTGCACCTGTGGCAACGGGAGCAGGGTCTCGTGGTCACCCGCGGGAACCCGAAGCGCATCCGCGCCGTGGCCGACCTCGCGGGCCACCGTGTGGCCTGGCGGCCGCCCGGTGCCGGCTCCCGGCTCCTGCTCGAGCGGCTGATGCTCCAGGAGGGCGTCGAGCCGCACAAGGACCGCGGCGTCGAGGCGGAATCCCACCTCGCGGTCGCGGCGGCTGTCGCCGCCGGAGCGGCCGACGCCGGGCTGGCGGTGCGCGCGGTCGCCGACTCGCTCGGGCTCGACTGGATCGCGGTCGCCACCGAGTGGTTCGAGCTGGCGATCGCGAGCGGCGCGCGGCGCGCGGTCGACCCGCTGCTGGACGTGCTCGCGAGCACGACGGTCCAGGAGCGCCTCGCGGCCCTGCCGGGCTATGAGCTCGCGATGAGTGGCGAAGCGAGGGAGGCGTGATGACGCGCGGCAGGGTGGTCACTGCCCTTCTCGCGGCCGCAGCGGCGCTCGCCTCCTGCGGCGACGACGACGACGACGATCCGAGAGCGAGCGCGGGCGCTCCGCCCGACCGCGGCACCCTCCTCCTCGCGACCACCACCAGCACCCGCGACTCCGGCCTCCTCGACGAGCTGCTCCCGCGCTTCGAGCGCCGCTCCGGCTGCTCCGTCAAGACCCTCGCCGTCGGCTCCGGCGAGGCGATGGAGCTGGGCGAGCGGGGAGACGCCGACGTCCTGCTCGTCCACTCGCCCGAGGACGAGGAGCAGTTCATGGCCGACGGGCACGGCGCCAGCCGCGAGACCGTGATGCACAACGACTTCGTGCTCCTCGGCCCGTCAAGCGACCCGGCGAAGGTCGCCCAGGCGGACGGCGCCCCGGACGCCCTCACCCGCATCGCCGAGCAAGAGGCCGCCTTCGCCTCCCGCGGCGACGACTCCGGCACCCACTCCAAGGAGCTCTCCCTGTGGAAGGCCGCGGGCGTCGAGCCCGAGGGCGACTGGTACTTCGAGACCGGTCAGGGGATGGGCGAGACCCTCACCATCGCGGACCAGCGGCAGGCCTACACCATCGCGGACCGCGGCACGTTCCTCGCAATCGACAAGCTCGACAGCGAGCTGCTCCTGGAGGGCGGCGCGCCCCTTCTGAACCCCTACCACGTGATCGTGGTAGATGGCGAGGGCGTGAACACCGACTGCGCTCGCCGCTTCTCGTCCTGGATCGTCGGCTCCGCCACGCAGCGCGCGATCAGCGCGTTCGGCAGGGCCGAGTACGGCGAGCAGCTCTTCTTCCCCGACGCCGTGAACCAGTAGATGGACGCCGTCCACGAGGTCCTCGGCCGCTCCGCGCTTGTCTCGCTCAGCGCCACGGCGATCGCGCTCCTCCTCGGCGTCCCGCTCGGCACCTGGCTGGCAATGTCGCGCCTGCGCGGGCGCCGCCTCCTGGCCACCTTCGTCAACACCGGCATGGCCGTGCCCACCGTGGTGGTCGGGCTGCTGGTGGCGCTGGTCCTCTGGCGAAGCGGCCCGCTCGGCGACCTCGAGCTGATCTACACGCTGCGCGGCATGATCGCCGCCCAGGTCCTCATCGCCACGCCGCTCATCGCCGGCATCACGATGGCCGGGCTGCAGGCGCTCCCGCCCGAGCTGCCGGACCAGCTCCGCGCCCTCGGCGCCGGCAGGATGCAGCTGGTCGTCAGGCTCTGGCTCGAGGCCCGCGTTCCGCTTCTCGCCGCCGCCATGGCCGGCTTCGGGCACGCCATCTCCGAGGTCGGCGCCGCCACCATCGTGGGCGGCAACATCCACGGCCAGACCCAGGTGATGACCACGTCGATCGTGGAGCAGGTCGGCCGCGGCGAGTTCGGCGAGGCGCTCATCTACGCGGGCGTCCTGCTGGCCCTTGCGTTCGCAATCAACGCGTTGCTCACCTCGGTGCAGCAGCGCGCCGCCTCATGGGCTCGGTCCTGAGCCTGCGCGGGATCCGCCACCGCCGCGGCGGGCGGGAGGTTCTCGACATCGACGCGCTCGGCCTTGGCGCCGGCGAGCGGCTCG
>JBKGUS010000057.1:0-3495 GCA_046462295.1 Thermoleophilaceae bacterium
CCGGCGGAGACGCCGATCACCCCGGCAAGGCCCCCGGAGAGCGTCCAGAACGGATCGCCGCGGCTGGCGAAGTACCCGCCGGTGAAGCCGCCGGCGAAGCCGAAGGTGATGATCATCGCGATCGTGCCGAGCGTCGACGGGCTCAGGTAGATGTTGGCCCAGCCCGGGAAGGACGTCGACGCGATCACGAGGCAGGCGGCGTAGAAGCCGTAGAAGCCCGTGAAGATCAGCATCAGGCCCATGATCGACATGTGGAGGTTGTGGGGTCTGAACACGCGCGTGAATCCCTCGCGCGTGTACTTCCCTATTCGCGGCCCCAGGTTGAAGACGACGCCGAGTGCGAAAGCGCCGGCCACACCGTGCACCACCAACGAGGCGATCGCGTCGTGGAAGCCGAAGCGGAGCGTCAGCCAGCCGCCGGCGCTCCAGCCCCAGGCGGCGTCGAGGATCCAGACGACCGAGCCGAGGAGGGCCGCGAGCAGCAGGTAGGCCGAGAGGCGGATGCGCTCGAGCGTGGCACCGGACATGATCGACGCCGTCGTCCACGAGAACAGCAGGAACGCCAGGAAGAAGATCAGGTTGATGTTGTCCGTCAGGTTCGGGCCGAAGTTGTCCGACCAGGGGATGCCGCCGGCGCAGACCGCGCTCGTGAAGTCGCTCGAGTTCGGCCCGATCGGCGGGAAGCCCGGCTGGTTGCAGTTGTAGATCCACCAGCCGACGTAGTAGAACGTCGGCGTCACGGCGGCGATCGTGAGGATGTTCTTCAGGGCAGTCGCCATCACGTTCTTGCGCCGGACGCTGCCCGCCTCGTAGGTCATGAAGCCCACGTGGATGAGCCACATGACCACGACGGTCCAGAAGTAGAACTGTTCGCCCAGGATCGCGCTGTCGAGCGCCAGGCCCTCCGCGCTCGCGGCGTCCTCCAGCCTCTCGACCTGCGCGTAGAACAAGTCGATCATCAGCCCCTCCATGCCCGGCGCGCCGGAGCGCGGCAGGCGGTCGACAGAACCCTGTCTGAAGTCACCCTCAGCGCGACCGTATCCTTGGTCGCCGGGATCGGCAATGTGCCGTTTGCACAGTTTCCGCCGGGGACTAGTGTGTAATCACACATAGGGCCCTGCCCGGCGGCCCGGTTACGATGCCATTGCTGAAAGGAGGGCTCGCGTGACGGAGGACCGCGTCTGGCGGGAGAACCAGACGCTCTACGCGGTCATCAAGACCGTCTCCTCGTCGCTCGCGCTCGACCGGGTGCTGGGCGGCATCGTGGAGATCGTGACCGACGCGACCGACTGCCACGCCTGCTTCGTGTACTTCCTGGAGGGCGACCGGCTCAGGTTGCGGGCAGCCTCGCCGCGCTACGCCGAGCTGGTCGGCAAGGTCGAGTTCGGCCTGGACGAGGGGCTCACCGGCTGGGTGGCGCGCACGGGGACGCCCGAGTTCATCCGCGACAACGCATTGCAGGACCCGCGCATGAAGTACGTGCCGGAGCTGGACGAGGAGCGGTTCCAGTCGATGGTCGCGGTGCCGGTGCGGGCCAAGGGCGGCGACGTGGCCGGTGTGATCGTCCTCCACACCGAGGCCCCGCGCGAGTTCGACGACGACGTGCTGAACTTCCTGGTCCACACCGCGTCGCTCGTCGGAGGGGCGATCGAGAACGCGCAGCTCTACGGCGAGGCCCGCCGCCGGGTAGAGGCCCTGACCACGCTCACCCAGCTGAGCCATTCGCTGGCCTCGGTAACGCTGAAGGAGGATCTGCACGACGCCGTCACGCGCGGGGCGCGGGAGCTCCTCGGCGCCGACGCCTGCCAGATCTGGCGTCTCGATCAGGAGGCAGACGAGCTGGTCCTGGCCGCCGCCGACCCGCCGGACGCCACGGACGCCGACGCCCGCCCCGGACGCGGCGAGCTGCTGCTCGAGCTGGTGCGGCGCGAACGAGGGGACCGCGCGGGGGCCCTACGGAGCCGGGTGTCAGCCGACGAGCGCCTGCTGGTGGCGCCGCTCGTGGCCGGCGACGAGCAGCTCGGCATGCTCTGCTGCCTCGTCCACGGGCGCGGTTTCAGCGAGGAGGACGAGGAACTCCTGCGCGCGGTGGCCAATCAGACGGCCGTCGGGCTCAAGAAGGCCGAGCTGATCGAGCGGCTTACGGCCGAGAACATCGTGAAGGATCTCTTCGAGGCGCTGGCCGCCGGCTCAGTCGCCGCGGCCGAGGCGAAGGCGGCGGAGGCTCGCTGCGACCTCAGCCGGCCCCACGCCTTCGTGCATGTCGAGCGCGCCGCCGAGGACCCGAACGGCCCTCCCTGGCCCGAGCTCGCCGCACGCGCGCAGGCCCGCCTGCGGCGGCTCTACCGGCGGGCCTTCTTCGACGCCAGGCACGACAGCCTGCGCGGGCTCGTCCCCTTCCCCTTGGCGGGGCGCGACGCGCCCGACCAGCTGGCCCGCGTCTGCGACGAGCTCGGCCGCGAGTTGGGCCTCGAGATCGGCCTGAGCAGCACCGACCGCGGCGCCGCCAGTGCGCGCCGGCGGATGCGGGAGGCGGCCGACGCCGCCCGCATCGGACGCTCGCTCGCCAGTGGCGGTGGGGCGATCTTCTACGAGCAGCTGGGCGCCTACCGCTACCTGGTGCACCTCGAGCTCGACGAGGCTCCGCAGGACCGCTACGGGCAGGCGGTCGAGACGCTGATCGAGTACGACGCGCGGCGCAACGCCCAGCTCGTCGAGACGCTCGAGGGCTACCTGGGCGCGCGCTGCAGCGTGGCGGCGAGTGCACGCGCCCTCTTCATCCACCCGAATACGGTGCGTCAGCGGCTCGAGCGCATCAGCCAGGTCACGGGCCTCGACCTGCGCACCGCCGACCTGCTCTCGCTGGAGCTGGCGCTCAAGGTCGCGCGTCTTCATCGCGCGCACCACAACCACTAGGCCGTCGAGTGCCGGCGGCGCCGTTGCGCGATCCAGACCCGGAAGACGATGTAGCCGACGACGTGCGTCAGGATCACCAGCAGCACCCACCAGGCCTTCGGCATGACGGCCAGGTCCTTCTCGTGCCACAGATCCCACACCGTCAGGTAGACGCAGATCACCAGCGCCAGCAGCAGGATCGGCGGCGCCTGACCGGTCAGCGCGAAGAGCAGCATCGCCGCGCGCAGCCTAGCGGCGGTTCGGCCCGGCGATGCCTCCGCCCGCTCAGAACAGCTGCAGGTAGCGCTTGACCTCCCAGTCGCTGACCTGGTCGTGCCACTCCTGGAATTCCTGCCGCTTGACCCGCACGAAGTAGTCCACGTAGTCCTCGCGGCCGGTGTTGCCGAGCGCCTTGCGCAGCATGTTGCACTTCTCGAGCTCGCGCGTGGCGTCAAGGAGATTCCCGGGCAGCAGCTCGACGCCCAGCTCCTTGCGCTGGGCGTCGGTCAGCTCGTGGAGGTTGAGCTCGGTCGTGGGGGGGGCCGGGGGGAGGGCGCCCAGGGACCCCACGGGGCCCCCCGCCCCCCCCGCGGCGGGGCC
>JBKGUS010000058.1:0-3687 GCA_046462295.1 Thermoleophilaceae bacterium
GGATCGTGTTCGCGGGCAAGGACATCACCGGCCGCCGGCCGGACCGGATCACGGCGATGGGCGTCGCGCGCACGTTCCAGAACATCCGCCTGTTCGGCACGATGTCGGCGCTCGAGAACGTGCTCGTCGGCCAGCACGCGCGCATGAAGGGCGGCCTGTTCGGGTCGATCCTGCGGATGCCCTGGGTGCGCCGCGAGGAGCGCGAGACGCGGGAGAAGGCCCGCGAGATACTCGAG
Organism: Thermoleophilaceae bacterium; assembly: GCA_046462295.1. GTDB lineage: Bacteria > Actinomycetota > Thermoleophilia > Solirubrobacterales > Thermoleophilaceae > JACVRW01. The sequence goes on from JBKGUS010000058.1 coordinate 237, forward strand.
TACGTGGGCATGCCCACGCGCATGCACGGCGAGATGGCCGCCAACCTCGCCTACGGCGACCAGCGCAGGCTCGAGATCGCCCGTGCCCTGGCATCGGAACCCAAGCTGTTGCTGCTGGACGAGCCGACCGCCGGCATGAACCCGCAGGAGTCGGCCGCGCTCACGGACTTCATGCGCAAGCTGCGCGACGAGCGCGGCCTCACGATCCTGCTGATCGAGCACGACATGCAGGTCGTGATGGGCGTGTCCGAGCACATCACCGTGCTCGACCACGGCCAGAAGATTGCGGAGGGCACGCCCGACCAGGTGCGCACGAACCCCCGGGTGGTCGAGGCGTACCTCGGCAAGCAGGGCGAGAAGGATGCGGGGTCGGGTGTGACCCGTCCGGAGCTGGGGCAGGAAGGGGCGGGCTGATGGCGCTCCTCGAGGTCTCCGACGTCCGCACCTTCTACGGCAACATCGAGGCGCTCAAGGGCATCTCGCTGACGGTCGAGGAGGGGGAGGTGGTGACCTTGATCGGCTCGAACGGAGCCGGCAAGTCGACCACGCTGCGCTCGATCTCCGGCCTCACACCGCCGCGTGAGGGATCGATCAAGTTCGAGGACACGGAGATCGGGGAGATCCCGCCGCAAGAGATCGTGCAGCGCGGCATCTCGCTGTCGCCTGAGGGGCGCCACGTCTTTCCGCGCATGACCGTGCGTGAGAACCTCGACCTCGGCGCGTACCTGCGCAAGGACCGTGACGGGATCGAGAACGACCGCGAGCGGGTCTACTCGCTGTTCCCGCGCCTCAAGGAGCGCGAGCGCCAGAAGGGGGGCACGATGTCCGGCGGCGAGCAGCAGATGCTCGCGATCGGGCGCGCGCTGATGGCGAACCCCAAGCTGCTGCTGCTGGACGAGCCGTCGATGGGCATCGCCCCGATCCTGGTGGAGCGGATCTACGAGACGATCGCCGAGATCAACCGGCAGGGCACCACGATCCTGCTCGTCGAGCAGAACGCCAACTACGCGCTCGAGGTCTCGAAGCGTGGCTACGTGCTCGAGACGGGCAAGGTCGCGCTCGAGGACAAGTCGAGCACGCTGCGCACCAATCCCGACGTGCAGAAGGCCTACCTCGGAGCGTGACCATGGACTTCCTCGGCGTAATCGGATCGGGCGCTTTGTGGCTGATGTATCTCTGGCTGGCGTCGGCGATAGCGGCGTCGTACCTGTCGGCGCGAAAGGGCTACGGCGAGAAGCTCGGCCTGGCCTTCGGGATGCTGCTGTCCGTCGTCGGTGTGCTCGTCTGGCTGATATGGCCCGCCAAGCCGGACTCGCGCTGGAAGCTCCAGGGCATTTTCGGGACCGGCGGCAAGACGGTCGCCGAGCTTCGCGCGGAGCAGCACTCCGTTCGCGGCGACTAGCCCCGGCCGGTGGCGCTCCGCAGCGCGTTCTCGAGGTCCGGCTGCCGGAACTCGTAGCCGAGCTCCATGAGGCGCCCGGGCACGACCCGCTGGCCGGTGGTCACGATCGTGGCCATCTCGCCGTAGAGCGCCTTGACGGCGAGTGCGGGAACTGGCGCGACCGCGGGCCGACGGAGCACTCGCCCGAGCGTCCGCGACAGCTCCTTGTTGGTGACGGGCTCAGCGGTGACGTTCACGGGCCCGCGCGCGGCCTCCGTGTCGAGGCAGAACAGGATCGCCCCCACGACGTCGTCCATGTGGACCCATGGCACGTACTGCCCGCCGCCCGCAACCGGCCCGCCGATCCCGAGCTTGAAGAACGGCAGCATCTTCTCGAGCGCGCCACCGCGCGGCGACAGCACCACCCCGGTGCGCGTCAGCACCACGCGCATGCCCCGCGCCTTGAGCGCCTCCGCCTCCCACTCGAACACCACGGTCGCCAGGAAGTCGTCCCCGGTGGGCTGGTCCTCGTCGAGCCGCTCTGCGCCGCGTGGTCCGTACCAGCCGGACGCCGACTGCGACACGAGCGTGCGCGGACGGTCCTCCTCGGGTAGCTCTGCGAGCGCCGCGACCAGGTTGCGTGTGGAGAGCACCCGGGACTCGCGGATCTCCCGCTTGGCCTGGTCGGACCAGCGCTGCGCGATGGGCTCCCCGAGCAGATGGACGACGGCGTCGCGGCCGTGGAACGCCCCGGCGGGCGGCCGCTCCTTCTTCGGGTCGGGCCAGCCGAGCGTCTCGACCTCGAGGTTCGCCGTGGCGGGGTCGCGGGACAGCGCCGTGACCTCGTCGCCGCGCGCCGTGAGCGCGCCCACGAGCGCCCTTCCGATCGTTCCTGTCGCTCCGGTGACGGTGACCCGCATCAGCCGATGGCGGCACGCTCCACGGTCGGCTGCTCCGGTTCGGTCGCCGGCTCGCCTAAACGCTCCGCCACCTCTCGTACGGCGCTCGCCACCGCCTGGCCCACGTCGCGGTTGAAGACGCTGGGAATGATGTAGTCCTCGTCCAACTCGTCGTCCTGGACCACGCTCGCGATCCCCTCGGCCGCGGCCAGCTTCATCTCCTCGCTGATCGCGGTGGCGCGCGCGTCGAGCGCGCCCCGGAACACGCCGGGGAAGGCCAGCACGTTGTTGATCTGGTTCGGGTAGTCGGAGCGGCCGGTGGCCATCACCCGGACGTGCGGGGCGGCTTCCTCGGGCTTCACCTCGGGGTTGGGGTTCGCCATCGCAAACACGAACGGCTCGGGGTTCATCCGCTGGAGGTCGGCGGCGTCGATGATGCCGGGGCCGGACAGGCCGACGAACAGGTCGGTGCCCTCGATCACCTCGCGCGGCGAGCCGTCGCGACGCCCGGGGTTGGTGTTCTCGGCGAGCCAGCACTTGGGCGTGTTCATCGAGCCCGCCTGGTAGTCCTCGCGGCCGGTGTGGATCGCGCCGTAGCGGTCGCACGCCACGATCGACGTGACGCCCGCGTCCATGAGGATCTTGGCCACCGCGACGCCCGCGGCGCCGGCGCCCACCATCAGCACCTCGAGGTCCTTCATGTCGCGTCCGGTCAGCCGGCAGCTGTTGATGAGCGCCGCCAGCGTGACGATCGCGGTGCCGTGCTGGTCGTCGTGGAAGACCGGGATGTCGAGCGACTCCTGCAGGCGCTGCTCGATCTCGAAGCAGCGCGGTGAGGAGATGTCCTCGAGGTTGATGCCGCCGAAGGTGGGAGAGATGCGCTCGACGGTCTCCACGATCTCGTCCACGTCCTTCGTGCTGAGGCAGATCGGGAAGGCGTCCACACCGGCGAACTCCTTGAAGAGCATCGCCTTGCCCTCCATCACGGGCATGGCGGCCTCGGGGCCGATGTCGCCCAGACCGAGCACCGCGGTGCCGTCGGAGACCACCGCCACGGTGTTGGCCTTGATCGTGTACTTGAACGCCTTCTGGCGGTTCTCGGCGATCGCCGAGCAGACTCGTGCGACGCCGGGCGTGTAGGCCATCGAGAGGTCGTCGCGCGTCTTCACCG
>JBKGUS010000059.1:0-2694 GCA_046462295.1 Thermoleophilaceae bacterium
ATGAGCCCCACCTCACCACCAGGGAGCACCGACAGGAGGACTTGACAGCACCCCACCCATCAAAGAGAAAGCGGCAGCGCGCGCGAGCGTCGCAACACTCCTGCTTATCGTCTCTATGAAGGAGGGCTTGGTGTCATCCATGAAGGAGCGGGCCGTGTCAAGGGGCGGTCACGGGCCCCGGATGGTTGGGCGTCCCGGGTGGCGCGACGGCCGGGACGTGGGCGGAAGCGGTCCAGTCATCCATTCGGCCGCGCTGGGCGGGCCGGAGTGTCGTGCGGTGCTCGAGGGCTCAATCAAGTTCGCGGCCGTAGTCCGTCTGGTTGGGCGGGGGGAGGCCATTGACAACACACGAGCTCGCTCGAGTGACCGCGGATCGCCTCGGGGTTGGGGGCGACGGCAATCGTGCGGCGGGTCATGAGGCGACCGCCATTGTTCTGATCGTGCGCGCCTTCGCCCGCGGCGTCAGGCAACGGATCTCTCCGTCGCGCAGGCCGTAGAAGCACAGGGTGAGGATCTTGCGGGCGACCGCGACCTTGGCGACCGACTTGCCGCGGCGCTTTGTGATCCGCTCGTAGGCTTCGCGTAGCGGGCCGCCGCCGCGGGCGCTGTGTTGGGCGGCCTCGACGAGCGCCCAGCGCAGCGCCGGCGAGCCCTGGCCGGTGATGTGGCCGAGCCGGGCTCTGCCGTCGGATGAGCGGACGGTCGGCGTCAGGCCGGCCCAGGCGCAGAGGTGGCGGGCCGAGGGGAAGCGGCCGATATCGCCGACCTCCGCGATCACCAGCATCGCGATGTAGCGGCCGATGCCGCGGATCTGGCAGAGCACCTCGACGTAGGGGTCGGCCTTGGCGCGCTGGTCGATCTCGCGGCTGGTCGCGTCGATCTCGCGGTCGAAGTCGCCGATCAACGAGAGCAGGCTGTCGAGCCGCCGGCGCGGCCCTTCGCGGAGTTCGAGTTCCTCCAAGAAGCGCAGCCCGCCGGGGCCGAACAGGTTGCTGTAGGGGCGGGCGATGCCGTGCTTGGCGAGAATCGCGCCGACTCGTTGCTTGAGCGCCGAGCGGATGCGGGTGAGCGCCACCCTGTGCCGCAAGAGATCGCGCAGCTCGCGCAGCTCACGCGGGGCGATGTAGGCCTCGGGCAGCAGATCGGTGCGCAGCAAATGGGCGAGCGTGCGGGCGTCGACGGCGTCGGTCTTCACGCGCGCCGAGGCGATCGCCTTCGTCCGTAGAGGGTGCGCGAGGTGCAGCTCGTAGCCGGCCTCCTCCAAGACGTCGGCGAGCCACTCCCAGCCGTAAGTCGCCTCGAGCGCGATCTTGGACTCGCCGTCGACTCCCTCGAGCAGCTCGAGGAAACTCTGCGGGTCATTGACGATCCGCCGCGATAGCAGCTCCGTCCCGTGCTCGTCGAGCACGGCCACGTGGGAGCGCTTGCGGTGTAGGTCGATGCCGACAGAATTCATCCGTGGGCCTCCTCCGATCCGGGGATTTGTGTGCGCCCGAGGGCATAACGCCTCGGGCACCGGAGCGCTAGGAGGCCCGCTCCTTCATGGCATCAAGTGACGGCGTGTGGCTGGTGCGCCTCCTTCGTCTCGTGGTGTGGAGCAGCGCTCATGTCTCTATGGCCTCCTGGGCGGGAGGATCGGGCGAAATTGGACCGTTCGCTCGGGGCGCATGTCCAAAGGGGGCGGTCAGGCCGCCAGACGAAAAGCGGCGCCTCGGGGAGCGAAGTTCTCGCCACGCGTGAGCATGTGCCAGATCGCGTGGCAAAGACGGCGGGCGATGTCGATCTGGGCGACCTTGGCGCCGCGCTGCTTGCCGAGCCGGCGCTTGGTGCGCTGGTAGCGCTCGGCGTAGGCGGGGTGCTTGAGCGCGTGCATGGTCGCCTCGAGCAGCGCCCAGCGCAGGTAGGTCGGCCCGTGCTTTGAGAGCGGCCCGCGGCGGTCCGCGTCGCCGGACTGGTTCACTCGCGGGCAGAGCCCGGTGTAGCCGGTCAGCTTCTCGGGCGATGAGAAGCGCTCGATCACGCCGATCTCTGCGGCGATCGTGAACGCCAGCACCCAGCCGATCCCCGGTGCGCTCATCAGCAGCGGGATGTAGGGGTGGTCGGCGTGGCCCTCGCGCAGCTTGCGGTTGATGTCGGCGATCTGGCCTTCGAGGTCGTCGATCAGTTCGACGCTCGCCGTGATGTTGCCGCGCCAGGGCTCGGGGACTTCGAGTCGTGCGAGCAGCCGTCGGCCCTCGACGCCGAAGAGGTCGGTGACCGGGCACGGCTTGCCGAAGTTGATCAGCGTCGAGTGGACCCGATTCTTGAGCGCCGACTTGTGCTTGACCAGATGCATGCGAAAGCGGGCGAGCTCGCGCTCCTCTCTGACGCACGGATCGGGCAGCCAGATCGCCGGCACCAGGTCGCGGTGCGAGAGCACAGCCAGCACGCGCGCGTCGATCTTGTCGGTCTTGCACGCCAACGGCGCCAGGCCCTTGACCCTTCGTGGCGTCGGCGATGAGCACGTCCCAGCCGTGCTCTTCGAGCCGGTCGTGCACGAACCGCGCGCCGTTCATCGACTCGATCACCCCGCGGACTGCGGGCCGCCACATCGCCGCGCGGGCCGCCAGGCCGCGCAAGCCGTCGGCGTCGGGCGGCGAGGCCCACTCATCGACGACCTCGCCCTGCCCGGACAACAAGCAGACGTCGACCTTG